>NZ_CP109994.1:3904611-4204965 GCF_025947065.1 Flavobacterium sp. N1736 | reverse complement strand
TGCTGATTGAAATGTTTATCTGACGCTTTCAATACATTTTCTTTAAAAGCTTCTCTTTCCTGTTCATATCCAAATTTAGTCTCTAATTGAAGATGGATCGTTTTAAAAGTCTCAAATTCTGACGCAAATTCATGATCTTCGGCTAATTGTTTTTCAAAAACACTTTTTTCTTCAGCAGTCATTTCATCCTGAAGATATTGATCGAATGCTATGTAACGTTCCTCGTTCATGACTAATTATTTTTTAGGGATTTAAAGTTGTTGTTTTCCTGAATCCATTGTGTTAACTGGCCAATGCATAATGATTTTTTCTTGCGAACATAACCGTATGTAACGTTTAGTTTCTCGGCGACTTCTTCCATCGATTTGATGGTAAAACTCAGCTTTAGCAATTCCTGGCACTTGTCTCCTAATTTTAGAAACATAGCATCAAAAAGCTGCTGTTTTTCATTAAACTGTTCTGTTTGTTCAACCAATTCCAGTCCGGCTTCATTTATAGATCCCACATCTTCCTGAATTGTTACCCCTTTATTTGATATTTTTTTCAATTCGTTGAGCCATTTTCTTTTGCATAACAAGAAAAAGTAGGCATCAAACGGGCAGGTTAATTCTAATGTTTTGGCTTTTGCCTGATTAAAAAGCAAAATCATGATTTCCTGAACCACATCTTGTGCATGATCCTGATCGCCGGAATTGTTCTTTATATAAAAGACCACTTTTGGAACAAACTTTTTATAAATCTCCTGAATGATCGCCGAGTTATTCGCCGCAAGTCCTTCAATATATTTTTGATCCGGATGAATTTTGATTTTGCTCATAAAAACAACTTTTAGATAGCTAATGTAAAAAGAATCTCAAAATAAATTCTCAATAATGGGGTAACAATTATAAAATCAAATTGATATAGCAAAACAAAACTCTTTTAAAAACCATTAAATATTAAAAGAAAATGGAAAGTTATCAATTTATAAACCAAAAGAATCTGGATCAGTTTCATAAAACACTTTCTGCAAAAATCAGAAACGGTTTTATCATTATCGAGCATAACGAAAAACTGCCTTATGCTGTTTTATCCAAAGAAAAAAAAGAAATCAATCATTCGTTACATCTTTTTTTAACGATTGCAACTTTGGGTATTTGGTCGATTATCTGGATCTGTTTAATTATTACGCTTTCGCAGAAAAAAGATATTCTGGTGGCACTTGACGAAGACGGAAATCTATTTGAAGAAAAGTGCTTTTCAAAATAAATTAAAAAAAATAAAAAACAGGGGTAACAAAATTTCAACCCCGAACATCTATAACTATAATTAACTATTTAAAACTAGAAATCATGAACACAAATTTTAAAAAATTCGGACTTTTATTCTTAGCAATATTTTCATTAGTAAGCTGCGACAACAGCGACGGAGATGACAACGTTATTCTTCCGCCAACTTCTGGAGCGTTTAAAAGCATTAGCGAAAAAGGGGTATCAAGCACAAAACAAAGATTTACCATTATGGCGGGAGATGGTGTTAAAACCATCACATCTGCAAAAGGGGTAAAATTAAGCATTAACGGTGACTGTTTAACTAAAAACGGAGCTCCTGTAACGGGATCTGTTGACATTGAATACATCGAGCTTTTTGATAAAGGAACGATGTTGGTTACCAACAAACCTACAATGGGAATTACTGCTGACGGAAAGAAAAACTTATTAATTTCTGGTGGTGAATTTTTTATAAAAGCAACACAAGGCGGGGTTGAACTTCAAACATCTTGTACGATGAATTTAATTGTTCCAACTGCTTTAACGGACGGTCTTGATAATGCCATGACTTTATGGACTGGCGTAATCGATGATAAAGGCGAATTAGCCTGGAAAGATGCAAGACCAAATGCCGATGGAACCGGCGGTAACGGAAAAGGCGGCGTACAAGGCGAAGGAGCGAATTATTATGTAACATTTGGAAATTTTGGATGGACAAACGTTGACCGTTTTTACAGTGATCCAAGACCAAAAACTACGCTTCTTGTTGATGCTCCGGAAGGTTATGACAACGAAAACAGTGCTGTTTATCTTTCTTACGATGGCGAAGGAACAAATGCGCTTGCTAAACTTGACACTTATACAGCTCAAGGATTATTTAGCGAACACTACGGACAAATTCCTATAGGTTTAGCTTGTCACGTGATTTTTGTGACCGAAGATAATGGGCAATGGCGTTATGCAATTAAAGCCGTAACTGTTGCTGCAAATGATGTTTATACCTTTACTATTGCCGAAACAACAGTTGGCACAGAAGCGCAATTGGTAGCTGCAATCAATGCTATTCAGTAACTTACAAAATACTTTTAAGAAAAAGTGATGATTTGCTCATCACTTTTTTTTACATTTAATCCTGTTTTAAAATTAATTCTGAATCAATTGTAATTATTTTTAACACATAGAACATAGTTTGCATGCGCAAAAAAGACTTTTCACTTATTTTAATAAACATAGCTATGTAAATGATGTATCATTTATTTTAATCCTTATTTAAAAGAAGAAAATCTATGTTTCTATGTGTTAAATTAAATTTTTACGAATTGTACCCAATAGTTTAATTCTGATTATTTTAGAACTCAAAATTATCTAGTTATGAAACCACAACTGTCTATTTTCTTTATTCTATTTTCTATTTTCTCAATAGGACAAACCAAAGTAAAAGACACCATAACCCGCAGAGCCAATATTGGTTTTATCTTAAACGGAAATACCGTTACTTATAAGCCTGAAACCCCGCCGTTAATACCAATTTCGGGTGCGCCAAAACCAAGTTATTCTTATTTATGGGAACTTGGCGACGGTCATTACAGTAAAGAAGCAGAGCCAAAACATGTCTATAAAAACAAAGGAACTTATACCACAAGACTTGCCGTAACCAACAATTACGACAACGGAAAACCTCCGGCAACACGACCAAAAAAAGTAGCTGTAAACGACATTACAGATACTAATTATAAAGACATTGCATCACTGGCAGATCAAAACGGATTTGCAATAATTAAAAACTGCGATCCAATTCCGGAACAGGAAATGGTAGTTGTAGTAGGTTATCAAAATATGGAGAATTATGTTGCGAGCGGAAAGCTGTATTTATTCTATAATGAGAAACAATTTAAAAGCAATAATTTTGAATTAGTCGATTTTAGAACTTATGCAAACGAACGCGAAGTAAAAGAAAATACTGTTGCTTCTGTTAACGATATTGACGATTCTAATAATTATGTGGCTTCTGCTGAAAATATTCTCAAAATTAAAAAATACCGAAATACAACTACAGAAGAAGATCTTGATGCTTCGTTATTAGACGCGAATAAAACCTATCATAATGTTTCGGTTTTAGAATTTGATGATGCCAATCCGGGAGAAACGCATAATGTTTTTTATACGTTTAAAACAACTCCCGAAATGATAAAAGATACGAGCGCAACAGTTACCATGCGCGGTATTTTTGTACCAAACAGAAGTTATAAAAACCACAAAATAAAAAATCTGGAAATGGAAATTGTAACTTCTCACGATCCCAACAAAATGGGCTCGAACGGAAGTTTTATGAATTACAGATTGGTTCGTTTTAAACGTGTAAATTTTAAAACCCGTTTTCAAAACAACGGCGAAGGTCCGGCGAGAATGATTCGGTTAGAAACGGATGTTCCGGATATGTTTGATAAAAAAACATTCCAGATTGAAGATATGTATCCAAAATGTCCAATTTGCCCAAAAGGTGAAGAACCAACCGTAAGTTGTCTCGATACTATTATTAAGCAAAAACAGATTTTTTTTACTTTCAAAAATATTTATTTACCGGGAAGCGAGCAAAAAAATGTACACGAAAAAGACAGTACAAAAGGTTTTGTAAAATATTCGATGAAGTTTGCCGAAGATTTTCATAAAGTAAAAACCCGAAGCAGAACGGCGATTATTTTTGATAAAAATGAACCTATTATTACCAATTATGCCACGACGCGATTTTTACCCGGAATTTCGATTGGTGTAAAAGCAGGTTATAATTTGTATCCTGATTTAGATAAATCGACCAGTTATTTTGTTGGCGCAACGATTTCACCTTTTAAATCGTATCGCTTTTATTGGCAGGCAGAATGGATAAATGCCTTAAACAAATACGATAACGACATTACTATTACAGATGTAGTAAATACAAATCCAAACGGCGTAAGGCAATTGGTGCGTACCACTACAACTGCTGAAAATAAGAACGTTAATTGGGAAGTTCCAATTTTGCTTCGCTATAATATTAATAATTATATTGGAATTGGCGCCGGAATTCAGGCGAATATAAATGTTTCGGAAGAACAAAATCAGAATATAAAAATCGAGACTTTTGAAGGTGATAAAGAAAATTTTTTAATCAGCACAACTACAACATCGAATACAGTAAAAAACTCTTTTGCTGATTTTAAAACGGGGCTTTTATTTGATTTAACCGCTGGTTTTGCCAGAATCGGGCCGAGTTTAGGCGCGCGTTACGTCATTAACTTTGAACAGGGTTTTAATTATTTCCAGTTTTATGGTATTTGGAAGTTTTAGCCATAACACAGAGATACACGAAGTTCTTTTTTAATTCTCTGTGAATCTCTGTGGAAAAAAAATAATCATTTATGACAAAACTATATTGCTCTATTTTATTCTTCTCAACTCTGATTTTATTCGGGCAGAAATCGCTGAATTCTGAAGATAAAATATATAATGCAATTGATGTTTTTGTGGCGAATCCTTCGGCGAAAGCTTTGCAAAATTTAACGAATACTGAAACTGCTTTTTGGAAAAACGCTAAGCCTAAAACTAAAGATGAATTATTGGCGATTGTGGTTTTAAACTGCAATAAAGCGTATTATGAAAACCAATTTGGGCAAACTCAAAAAGCGATTTCAAGTTATGAAAAAGCATGGCAAATCTATCAGAAAAAACAGCTTTCTAATTATGATATTATTGAATTTTGCCTGAAACCTTTGGGTAACTTATATACTGTTTTGGGCGATTATGACAACGCAGAAAACATTATAAAGCAGTATTTTTTTATCGTAAATACGTCTAAAAACTATCCTGAATCTCAGAAACAAAAATTTGCTGCAATTCTCAATTTATCAAATGTGTATCAGAGTTCCGGTAAAACTTCTTTGGCAATTGAATTATTAGAAAGCACTTTAAAAACAGAGCAATTATCGAATGTTCAAAAAGGCATTTTACTGAATAATTTGGGGAATAGTTATTTATTAGATTCTCAGAAATTGGTGTTCGTTGTAAATTCCCGCGATAATTCCGAAAAGGCTTTTGAATCTTCAATACAGTATTTAAAAAACGAAAAAGATCAATCTGAAACGTTATCGAATTCTTATAGAAATTTAGCTTCATTAAACAGGCAATGGCAAAACTTTGATATTGCGGATTCTTATTTAGAAAAAGCTGAAAAACTGTTTTTTGAAACTCCGAACCAACAACCCAGAAAAATTGCAAAGCTGTATTATGAAAAAGCTTTACTACTTTTTGATGAACAAAAATTTGATGAAAGTGCAAAGCAAATCCAGGCTATTTTTAAAATCCTGATTCCGAATTACAATTCAAAAAATATTCTTCCTAATGAAAATGAATTGTATGCAGAAACGGTTTTAATTGATGTTCTTGATTTACAGGCAGAAATTTTCGTTCGACAAAATCAGCTTAAAAAAACGCTTGAAGCTTTTCGGCTTTCTTTTCGTATTGAAGATTTATTGATGAACCTTGTGGTTTATGAAAATTCGAAAATCATTACACAAATTCGGGCACGAAATCGTACAGAAAAATGCATTTCGATTTATGACAGATTGTATCAAAAGGAAAACAAAATCGAATATCTGAAAGAAGCTTTTCAGTTATCTGAAAGAACAAAATCAGGAATATTGAAAGGTTATCGTTCGAATATTAAAAGTGCTTCTGCAGAAGAAAAACAGCTTTTACAGCAACTTCAAAACTTAAATAATGTTATTTTAAAAGAACAGCAAAAAGGAAATTCGGCGAATATTTCGAATATAAATTCGGCAATAAAAAAGCAAAATGAACTGATGCTTTCGCTGAAAAAAATCGAGTCTGAAAATCTGGATTATATTCCTGAAAATTTTGATTTAAAAGCTTTATTCTCAAAATTAGAGAAAGATAAAGCGGTTATGGTTTATTATTTTATGGGTTCTGAATTTCTATATTATTTCACTTTGCAAAAGAACCGAATTACTCTAAATCATATTTATATTACTGATACTGCAATTCCGACAATTGCAACATTTCTTGATTATTTCAACAGCTCAAATAATATTATTAATAATATTTCGGGATATAATCACACTGGATACGATGTTTATCATATGTTGAAATTACCTCAAAATACAATCCATAAAAACCTCATCATTATTCCTGACGGTATTTTAAATTTTCTGCCTTTTGAAGCTTTAATTACGAAAGAATCTTCTACAACAAATTTTGCTAAAATGCATTATTTGCTGAATGATTTTAAAATTGGGTATAATACTTCGGCTAGTTTTTATCTCAATTCTAAACCTGTTTCAAATTCAGAAAAAACAGTTTTGGGCGTTTTTCCGGTTTTCGAAAAAACAGCTTTTGAATTGGGTTATTCGAAGAATGAACTGGAATCGATTCGAAGTAGTTTTAAGGGGAAATATTTAGAAAATGCTCAGGCTTCATTTGCCAATTTTAAAAATAATGCAAATCAATATTCGATTTTACATTTGAGTACGCATGCTTCTTCGGGTGATATTGAAACTCCGGCGAGTATTAAGTTTTATGATCAGGAAATTTTATATTCTGAATTGTACAATCTTAATATAAATCCGGATTTGGTGGTTTTAAGTGCCTGCGAAACCGGAATTGGGAAACTCTACAAAGCGGAAGGCGCAATGAGCGTTGCAAGGGGTTTTCAGTTTGCGGGAGCGCAGAATTTATTATTTTCGCTGTGGAAAGTGAACGATTATACAACATCTGTTTTTATGACTGATTTTTATAAAAACATCAAAAATAATGTTCCTTATTTTGAAGCGAATGCAAATGCAAAACTGGACTTTTTGAATGATAAATCGATTTCAAATGCTAAGAAATCGCCTTATTATTGGAGTTCTTTTGTTTATTACGGATCTATTGCTGCAGAAGAAAAACCGAGCAATTATATCTTTTACATGATTAGTTTATTGGCTGTAATTGGCTTATTTTTGGTTTTCAATCATTACCGAAAATGGAAAATCTTCACGAGGTTCTCAAAAAAGAGAAATACAAAAAAATAAAATTTAAAGTTACCAAAACGCAGCATCTTTTAATAAAAGCCAAAATAAACGGTGTTTCGGGAAATTTTATTTTAGATACCGGAGCGTCTAATACCTGCATTGGTTTTGAAAGTATGGAACGTTTTGAGATTTCATCAAAAAAATCGAAAACAAAAGCCTCCGGAGCCGGCGGAACTGGTATGAAAACAGAAGTCTCGGCTCATAATAATTTACAGATCGGGAGTTGGAAAAATACGGATTTTGGCTTGGTAATTTTTGATCTTTCACACGTAAATGAAGCTCTTGAAGCTTATAAAGCAAAAGCTGTTCACGGAATTATTGGTGCTGATGTTTTGCTTGAGGGCAAAGCAATAATAGATTATTTTAATCATTATTTGTATTTAAAATAAGAGTAGTTTTTGTATATATTTGTTAAAACAATTAACAAACCAATACGTATGAAAAAAACTCTACTTTTTTTTCTTTTTCTATTTACCACCATTTTTCACGCTCAAGTCAGTAATATTGAGCACTGCTCTGGAGAAACCGCTTTTAATTTAACGTCTAAAAAGGCAGAATTAATAGGGAATTTAAATCCTGCAGAAACTACAGTTAGTTATCATTTAAGTCTTGCAAGTGCAACCAATAATACAAATGCGCTGCCTGATCCTACTTATTATATAGCCGGGACTTCTTTGACAACAATTTATGCGAGAATTAACAATAATGGAAATATTACAACCAATTATTTTAATCTTATTATTCACAATTATTTAAGTGTAACACCTTCGCTTACGCCAATTGCATGCAATGGCCGTACTGCGGATTTAACTATTAATGCTTCGGGTGGAAGCGGTTCGTACAAATATTCATTGAACGGGGGTGAATTTATCACTAATAATGTTTTTTTGGGTCTGCGCCCGGGAGTTAAAAATTTTGACGTAATTGATACTGTTACGGGTTGTACGAGATCTTTTAGTTACACAATAACAGAACCAGCTGTTGTGGCTGCCATTGCGAGTGTAAATAAAAATACGATTACTGTTACCGCTTCGGGAGGATTTCCTCCTTATCAATATTCTATAGACGGTGACCATTTTAAATCCAGTAATGTTTTTACAAATGTAAGCCCCGGAAACTATAATATTATAGTAATTGATTCTCCGGCATGTAGGACATATGTAGCGGCTACTGTACAACCTCCTTTAAGTTCGACGGCTGTTATCACGAAACAATTGGATTGTTTGGGTACTGGTACTGCTTCGATTACGGCTAATGGTGTGGGCGGAAAAACGCCTTACAGTTATTCTTTAAACGGTGGAGCGTATCAAACAAATAATATTTTTAATAATTTAACGGCTGGTACGTATACTGTAACTGTAACTGATGCCGAAAATACGGTTTCGACTCCAACTGCAATTACAATACAGGCTTATTCACCTATTGCAATTACATGGAATAATACAAATTTAAGCTGTATTGGCTCTAATGACGGAACTGCAGTAATAATGGCAACCGGCGGTGTAGCTCCGTATTCTTATTCAATAGATAATGGTGCTTATGGCTCAGGTAATGTTTTTAATAATTTATCGGCTTCAAATCATACAATATCTGTAAAAGATGCTACAGGATGTGGTATCACCTCTTTCTTAACGATATTGCAGCCTGATCCTATACTGATTAATGAAAGTGTTGTAAATTCGAGCGTAAATAATGACGGATCAATTACTATTGCGGCTTCGGGAGGAAGTAATTCTTATCTCTATTCTCTTAAAGATGCTACTGGAAATGTTTTAATATCTCAACAAGCTTCTAATGTTTTTTCCGGTCTTTCTGTAGGATCCTACAAGGTTGAGGTTATCGATTCTCGCGGGTGTTTTTCCGTGAAAGATGTTACCATTGCCGCATTATCAACACTTGCTGTTAACGTAACTGTTGGTAATGTAACGTGCGATAATCTTAACGGATCAATTACTATTGTTGCAACGGGAGGAGTTGCTCCATATCGATATTCTATAGATGACGGGGTTAACTATTATTCTTCAACAGTATATAAATACCTGGATCTTAAAACTTATAGTGTCAAAGTTAAAGATGCACAAAACACTGTTGTCAGCACTACTGCAACAGTTACTCAGGCAACGACACTAACGATATCTGCCAAAACACAAGCGGCTTCTATAGCTTGTAATGGAGATAAAACCGGTGTTATCACTGCTACGGCAACGGGTGGTTTACAGCCTTATAAATATTCTATTGATGGTATTACATTTCAATCTGCCAAGACTTTCTACAATCTGAAAGCCGGCAGTTATAATGTTACGGTAAAAGATGCAAATGGATGTATGGCCTTGATTAATATTGCAGTAACACAACGACCTGCTTTATCGGCTACTGCCAAAATTGTTAATGATCAAAATATAGTTATTACTCCTGACGGAGGAACTACACTTTATACGTATTATCTTGAAAATACGACTACGGGAACTGAACTTGGCCCTGAAACAATTGGCACATTTACTAAGTTGCCTGTTGGAGTTTATACTGCAAAGGTGCTTGATTCTAATGGCTGTCTTTTTACTATACCGGGAATAAATATACAAGCTCCATCATCAACGGCATTAGCTGCTATTTCAGTTGTAGATCCTGCAGGTTGTGTATTTAATGGAAGAATTACTATAGCTGCTACGGGAGGTAGAGAACCTTATTCATATTCGATCAATAATGGTACTAATTATTCTTCATCAAATGTTTTTAGCAGCCTTACGCCAAATACATATACGGTAAAAGTTCGTGACGCTGATTTGAACACGACTAGTCATTCGGTTAAAATAGACTATAAATATCCTCCATCGATTTATGCTGATGTAACAAATGTAAGCTGCAAAGGCAGTAGTACCGGTTCTATTACTGTAATAAGTTATGGTGGTGCTGGTCCTTTTCAATTTTCACTAAACGGAGGTACTTATTTCTATGATTCGCCTACATTTAACAATTTAGCAGCTGGTACTTATAATATAAGTGTTCGAGATAATAATATTTGCGAAAGTACTTTAACGGTCGTAGTAACAGAACCGACCGCTTTATCTGCAACTGCTTTCGCAAGTGCTAATCAAGGTATCGTTGCTAATGCATCAGGAGGAACTGCTCCATATTCTTATTCTGTAGAAAACGGAAGCGGTGCAGTAGTCGTTCCGTCTCAAAGCAATAATACATTTACTAATTTACCTATTGGTCTTTATACCGTAAAGGTTATAGATGCTCATGCATGCACTACGTCAGTATCTAATATAAATGTTGTAGCATCAACACCACTTTCTGCTACGGCTATTGCAACTAATGTAACTTGTAGTAATCCTGGAGGAACAGTAACTTTTACTACATCAGGAGGTATTACTCCATATCAATATTCAATAGATAACGGAGCTAATTATTCGGCATCAAATACATTTACTAATTTAACTGCCGGCAATTATTCTTTAAAAGTTAAAGATGCACTAAATACTGTTGTCAATCTTAATGCAACTATTGCACAGACTACTCCTTTAAAAGTTTTTGCCCAAATATTAACTCCTGTAAATTGTAATGGCGATACTAGTGGTTTAATCTTTTGTACAGCAACAGGCGGTTCTGGTTTATATCAGTATTCTATTGATGGAATTAAATTTCAGGGCAGTCGATATTTTACTAATCTAAAGGCTGGCACTTATACTATTACCTTAAAAGATTATAGTGATGAATGCGTAGCTATCACTACTCCAATTACATTAACAGATCCACCTGTTTTATCTGCTACCGCAGTTGTAAATGGTCAGACTGTATCTGTATCTGCTGTTGGAGGAACTGGGACTTATGGTTATTATCTTGAAAATACGGCTACAGGAGATCGATTAGGACTATTAGAAAGTGGCAAATTTCCTGCATTAGCTCCTGGAAATTATACTGCAAAAGCCGTTGATTCTCGTGGTTGTTTTTTTAATATCCCTGGAATAATTGTACAAGCTCCATCATCAACAGCATTAACTGTAGTTTCAGTTGTATCTGATCAAACTTGTTCTACCACAGGAAGGGTAACTTTAATAGCTACCGGAGGTACACCTCCATATCAATATTCATTAAATAATGGAAGTACTTATTCAGCATCAAATCTTTTTGTTAGTTTACCTCCTTTTACCTATGCTGCTAAAGTTCGTGATTCTAACCTTAATACGGTTACAGAGTCAGTTACTGTAAATCCTGTATGGTCTGTTATCAGAGCCACTGCAGCTGTTACTAATGTAAGCTGTCAGGGTAATAACAATGGAATTATTACAGTAACGGCAACCGGAGGAAAAGCCCCTTATAGTTACTCGATAAATGGCGAACATCATACCAATGCAAATACATTTTATGAATTAAGTCCGGGAACTTATGTGGTTGGAGTGAGCGATCAGAATAGTTGTGATTATACCCTAACTGTTGAGGTAAAAGAGCCGGCACCTTTAAAAGTAACTGCTACAATGGGTGCTAAGCAAAGTATCACAGCTAATGTTTTTGGAGGAACTGCGCCTTTCTCCTATTCTCTAACAGACAAAAATGGTGTAACATCTGTGGCTCAAACCAGTAATAAATTTACTAATGTGCCTGTAGGTCTTTATACCTTAAATATTGTTGATGTAAATGCATGTAGTGTATCATTATCTAATGTAAATGTACTTCCGGACCCGCTTGCTGCAATAGCAACTATCAATCAGGTAACTTGTGATAATCCTACGGGAACAATAACAGTAACTGCAATGGGAGGCTCAGGAGTTTATCAATATTCTATAGACAACGAAGCGCATTATTATGCTTCAAATGTCTTTTCAAATTTACAACCCGGCAATTATACTATAACAGTTAAAGATTCTCTAAATAATGTATTTACTTTCAATGCCGTAATTATTCCTGTAAACCCGGTTCATCTTAATGCAACCATTACTTCTCAGCAATCTTGTACTGGTCCGGGAACAATAGAAGCAATCGCAGCCGGAGGTCAGGCACCTTATGTTTATTCATTAAATGGAGGAGCATATTTGTCTGCAACTACTTTTAGTGTATATGCCGGTGTATATACTGTAACAGTAAAAGACATTAATGGCTGTACAGATACTGTCACGATAACAGTAGAGGCAACACCATTTTTAGTTGCTTCAGTAATTGTAGAAAACCAGACGATAACTGTTACCACAACTGGCGGAAGCGGAGTATATGACTTTAGCCTTGATGGAGGTCCGTATCAGTCAAGTAATGTTTTCACGAATTTATCTTATGGAATTCATCAGGTATATACAAGAGATCAAAGTGGTTGTATTGCAGTAAACAGTTTTGCTATAGATCCGCCAGCTCCTGTAATCGATGGTGAAAAGGTAATAACAATCGAATTTACGCCTGGACAAACTTTAGGAGATTTGGTTATTCAAGGTCAAAATATTAAATGGTACAGCACTTCTGGTTCTTTACCTGCAAAAGCAAGTAAATCTGCTGAAACTACTTTGCCTTTATCAACAATTTTAGTTGATGGAACTACGTATTATGCATCACAAACTATAAACGGAATAGAAAGTACAGAACGTCTTGCGGTTACGGCAAAAGTAAAAGGTTCGCTTTCTACACCGGATTTTGTTTTAGCTAATTTCACTTATTATCCAAATCCTGTTCAGCATACTTTAAGTATTAGCAATACTTCGAATATTGATGAGGTTGAAATAATTTCTGTTTCAGGAAAATCAATCTTAACGAAGAAAATAAATAATACGCAATCTGAAATTGATTTATCGAATGTTTCGTCCGGGTTTTATTTCTTAAAAGTAAAATCTGAAGGAAAGACAAAGACAATCAAAATTGTGAAGAAATAAAGAATACCAAAATTCAAATTCTAAAAAATCCCAAACTCCTTAATTGGAATTTGGGATTTTTATATTTGAACTAAGACTCGATTTTTTGTATATATTTGTTTAACAAATTTAACAAACCTATACGTATGAAAAAAACTCTACTTTTTTTTCTTTTATTGTTTACTACTATTTTTTATGCTCAAGTCAGCAATATTGAGCATTGCGGAGGAGATACTTCCTTTAATCTAACTTCTCAAAAAACACTTTTAATTGGCAATTTAGATCCTGCTCAAACTACGGTTAGCTATCATTTAAGTTTAACAGATGCTCAAAATAATTTGAATGCAATTGCAAGCCCAACTAATTATGTAGTCGCTGCAAGTACGCTAACTGCTGCAAGTTCTAAAACTATTTATGCAAGAATTAATAATAACGGAACTGTTACAACGAATTATTTTAATGTAATTGTAAGTCCTATTTTTATTTTTAGCTCCGGAGTTAAGCCAATTACTTGTAGTAATGAAAAGGCAACTGTGTACATAACCGGATTAGGAGGAAAACAACCCATTCAGTTTTCATCTGATAATATTACTTTTAACGATACTTCGACCATTACAGATGTCGTTCCCGGTACTTATACATTTTTTGTTAAAGATGCTTTAGGCTGTGTAGCCTCCGGAGATGTGACTGTTAATCCTTATTTGCCGCTTTCTATCACTGATCATGCTAAAAAAGATGTCAATTGTATTGGAAGAGATAATGGAGAAATAACGGCAAATTTTCAAGGTGGTACTGCTCCTTATACCTATTCTCTTTTAAATAGCACAGGAACTGTATTAAAAAGTTATAAAAATTCTTATTTGAATACTGGTTTTGGCGGATTAAAACCAGGAACTTACGGTATCCGAATTACAGACGAACATAGCTGTTCTACAGAAATAACACAAATAGAAATTGTTCAGCCCACAAGTATAATTATATCTGCAACATCTACTCCCGCAGCCTGCACTAGTAATACCGGAACTATCACGGCAAGTGCAACCGGAGGTATTCCTCCATATACTTATTCTATAACCAATGGTGGTTATGAAGCCAAAAATGTATTTACTAATCTTAGTCCGGGCATATATACCGTTTACACTAAGGATGCTAATGAATGTTTGACGTACACATCAAATGTCGAGGTCAAATCAGTAGGCAGTGGTCCAAATATTACTGCAACCGGAACAAATGCAATGTGTTATGGTTCAAAAGACGGATCCATAACGGTAAGTGTAACGGGAGGACAGGCTCCATATCAATATTCAATAAATAATAACACTTACATCGCCAGCAATGTTTTTACTAATCTTTATTCCGGTACTTATAGTATCAAAGTAAAGGATGCTAACGGTTGTATCTCAGAATTAATATATACGATAACAAACCCGCTTCCTATTACTGCCAGTTTTACAGTAGAAGGACAAACAATAACCATTAATAGTCCACAAGGAGGAGTAGCTCCTTATAAATATTCTTTAGATGGAATTCATTATGTGACAAGTAATGTTTTTACAGGTTTAACTGCCGGAGCCTACACTGTAAAAGTGAAAGATGCACAGGGCTGTGAAATAACGATGATAGCGACAATTCCACCTGGGCTAACAACGGCTATTTTGAAAAATTTAGATTGTAATGGTGCTGCAACAATTACGGTTACCGGCATTGGCGGACAATCTCCTTACACTTATTCTATAAACGGAGGACCTTATCAAGCGAGCAATGTTTTTAATAATCTAACAGAAGGATCTTATTTTGTAACTGTAAAAGATGCTGTAAATTCAGTCTCAGTTACAAATACAATAACAATAGCGCCTTATATTCCTTTAACTGCTGCAGTTACAAATACACCAATCACAAATTGCTCTATAAATTATGATTCGACCATAACAATTACAGCAAGTGGCGGTCAGGCTCCCTATCAATATTCAGCAAATAGTATAAATAATTTTCAGGCGAGTAATATGTTTTTTGGTGCAGCGCCCGGAACACATATTGTTAACGTTAAAGATGCTAACGGATGTCTTTTTACTACATCTTTAGTTATAGAATCACCTGCTTCGTTAGTTGTAAATGCAATTGTTACCCAAGCCGCAGTTTGTGGAGGTAAAGATTCTGTAACTATGAATGCAACCGGAGGTCAGTCTCCTTATACGTATTCTTTTACAGGAGGAAATACTTTTTCTGCTGTAAATACAAATGAATTGTCTCCGGGAGGTTATACTTTATTTGTAAAAGATAATAATGGTTGTATTGCATCAACATACATTACAATAACTTTTTCTACTTTACCGGTAAGTACACTTTTGACGGTTACAAATACTACAACTACGAATAGTAATGATGGAAGTATAACAATGAGTGCAAGCGGTGGAACTGCTCCATATACTTATTCCCTTTTAAACAGTAACAATGTAGTATTAGTTCCAGAACAAACTTCTTCGATTTTTAATAATCTCGCACCCGGAACTTATGGTGTAATTGTTAAAGATGCCAAAGGTTGTTCTTCAATGCTAATGCGTGTAACTATTGCAGCGCCTGCAGTTTTAACTTCAATTGCGACTGTTACTCCGGTTTCTTGCATAAATGAGAAAGGTTCGATCACTGTTAAGGCAATTGGCGGAATAGCTCCTTATGAATATTCTTTTAATAGTCAGCCGTATACATCAAATAATGTTTTTAACAATTTATATCCGGGAGTTTACCATATAGACACACGAGATACTTCAGGCTATGTAACTTCATTATCTGTAACTATTTCGCCTTTAACACCATTAACTGTAAACGTATATCATACAGATGCAAATTGTTATGGAGACAATAGCGGATCAATAGCAATTAATGCTGCCGGAGGTTCAGGATTATACACTTATTCTCTTTCTAAAAATGGAATGATAATTATTCCCAATTCAATCAATACTATTTTTAGTAATCTTAGCGCAGGATCTTACACAGTAACCACCACAGATGCTAATAGTGCCTGTATTATGTCAGTAGAAGTATATATCACAGAGCCTGCAATGTTATTTGCTACGCTCGTTGTAGATGATCAAAAAATAACTGTTCATACTACCGGAGGAAATGGATCATACGATTATAGTTTGGACTGGCTAGGTTATCAAACAAATAATATTTTTACAAATGTATCTTATGGCATTCATCAAGTACTTGTAAGAGATCAAAATGGCTGTGCTCTGGCAATCAATGTTTCTATCGATCCGCCAGCACCTTTAATTGATGGTAAAAACACAACTACTATTGAATTTACAGCTGGACAAACTTTAGGTGATCTTGTTGTTCAGGGTCAAAATATTAAATGGTATAGTACAAGTTCTTTAGCCGGAAAAACAAATAAATCTGCTGATGCTTCTTTGCCTTTATCAACCATTTTAGTTGATGGAACGACCTATTATGCATCACAAACCATAAACGGAATAGAAAGCCCGGAACGTCTTGCGGTTACGGCAAAAGTAAAAGGTTCACTTTCTACACCGGATTTTGTTTTGCCTAATTTCGCCTATTATCCAAATCCTGTTGAGCATACTTTAAGTATTAGCAATACTTCGAATATTGATGAGGTTGAAATAATTTCTGTTTCAGGAAAATCTATTTTGGCGAAGAAAATCAATAACACACAATCTGAAATTGATTTATCGAATGTTTCGTCCGGGTTTTATTTCTTAAAAGTAAAATCGGAAGGACAAGTTAAAACGATTAAAATTGTGAAGAAATAAAGAATACTAAATTCCAATTTAGGAACTTCTTATAAATCAAAAATCCCAAACTCCTTACGGAATTTGGGATTTTTTCATTCTAAAATCAAATCAACAATTAATGGGTATGTTTAGGATTAAAACCATCTTCACTAACTTCTGCCGGTACATAATCTGCAACCATTTCAGCTTCGTAATCGATTTTTTCTCCTTTGCTAACTCTGGCAATTATTTTTTCCATGATATTATAAATTACAGGAACTACGATCAAGGTTAGGAATAAAGAAGAAATTAATCCTCCGATAATTACCCAAGCCAATCCGTTTTTCCACTCAGCTCCTGCTCCAGATGCCAATGCAATTGGGAACATACCAAATACCATCGCAATAGTAGTCATCAAAATCGGACGTAAACGAGCGTGATTCGCCTGAATTAATGCCGTTCTGATTGATTCTCCTGCTGCTCTTCTTTGGTTGGTATAATCGACAAGCATGATCGCATTCTTACACACCAGACCAATCAACATGATAATACCTAAAATGGTAAAAATGTTCAATGAGTTATTTGTTAAAGCTAATGCTAACATCGCTCCAATAAACGAAAGCGGAATTGCAAACAATACCACAAACGGGTGAACAAAACTATCATAAAGTCCAACCATTACAAGGTAAACCAAGATAATAGCGGCCAATAAAGCGATTCCTAAAGTACCAAAACCTTCACTTTGGTTTTCCTGATCACCACCCCAGATATAGTTTACTCCAGCCGGTTTTTCAAGTTTATCTAATTTAACCTGCCATTGTTGTACAATTGTTCCTGAAGGAACCCCAACATTTTGTCCTTTTACAGTTACCGAAGCAGATTTATCTCTACGCTCTAACTGGCTAGGTCCTGCACCTTCTGTAATATCTGCAAATTGAGATAATTTAATTTGCTGACCTGCCGCATTTACAAAAATCAAATTACTAACATCTGTAATACTTTTTCTGTCAAATGCATTATATCTAATGTTGATATCGTATTCGTATTCACCAGCTCTGTATTTACCGTCAGTGTTACCACTAAAAGCAGTTTGCATGGTTAAACCAACTGTTTGAAGTGTTAATCCTAAAGCAGCCATTTTATCACGATCTACCTTAACGTTAATTTCAGGATTTCCGTCTTCAACCGTTAATTTAATCTCCGTTGTTCCGGGAATTGTACGTAATTCAGCCTCTGCTAATTTTGCAAATTTCATTGCAGCTTCCGTAGAAGGACCAGTTACAATTAATCCTAAAGTGGCATCTTCGGCAGTTCCTAAAATACCAACCGGAACCGTTTTTACTTTTGCTCCAACCAATACTTTTTCAAGTTTACGCTTGATTTTTGCTGCGTAAACGTTAGCATCATCCGTACGATCTTTTTGTTCGATCATTTTTACGTCAATCTCTGCTTTATAAGCCGTTGCCTGCGATGCTCCAAAACCTTCACTGGTTTGTCCTACCGTAGTAATTTGACTATGAACATATTCCTGCGCTTTCAAATAAGCTTCTGCTTTTTGTGTCATGAAGTTCGTTTGTTCTAACGAAGCATCTTTTGGCATTTCAATTTGAACAAGAAACTCCCCACTATCAGAAGAAGCAAAGAACTCTCCACCAATGAAACCACCACCCATTAATCCAATTGTTGAAGCGAAAAATAATACAACAACAACGATAATAGTTTTAATATAATGATCTAAACACCAAGTTAACAATTCAGAAACCCAGTTTGTAAAACGTGTCAGATAACTTTCGAAACCAAGAATAATTCTTCCAAATAAATTCTTTCCTTCAATGTGCTCTAATTTACCATAACGGGATGATAACCAAGGAATAATTGTAAACGAAGCTAAAAGCGAAAGCATCGTTGAAATAATTACCGTTACACAAAATTGTGTAATAATATTAGATACCAATCCCGAACTCATTGCAATAGGCAAGAATACCACCACAATTACCAGGGTAATCGAAGTTACAGTTCCGCCAATTTCTGCAGTTCCATCATAAGATGCACGAATTCGGCTTTTACCCATTTCCATATGTCGGTAAATATTCTCGAGGACCACAATCGCATCATCGACCAGAATACCAACCACAAGAGATAAACCTAATAAACTCATTAAGTTCAGGGTATATCCCATTAAATAAATACCAATAAAAGTAGCAATTAACGATGCCGGAATAGACACCATTACAATCAATGAGTTTCTAATACTATGAAGGAAAAACAACATTACAAATGCTACCAGAACTACCGCAATTAATAAATCGTGAACTACAGAATCTGCCGCTTCAAGAGTAAAAATGGTACTGTCTTTTGCAACTTCTAATTTTAATTTATTTTTTGAATAATCTTTTTCAAGAGTTGCAATTGTTTTTAATAATTGCTCACTTACCGCAACCGCATTTGCATCAGATTGTTTTACGATTTGCAAAACAATGGCACTTTTTTGATCTACACGTGATATTTTTTCAGCGATTTTTTGAGTATCCTGAACATCTGCAATTTCACCCAAACGAATTTGGATTCCGTTTTGAGAAGAAACTACTAAGTTTCTTAATTCTTCAACACTTTTATATTTACCCGCTAAACGAATTAATATCTTTTGATTACGAGTCTGGATGTTTCCTGTTGGGAAATCCAAATTCGAAGTCAATATATTTTGTTGTACCTGCGGAACAGATAATCCGTAACCCTGCATTTTTACAGCGTCAAGATTTACCTGAATTTCACGCTCAGAACCACCAATAATATTTACCTGAGCAACACCTTGTACACGAGATAAAATAGGAGCAATTTTTTTGTCAATTAAGTCATAAAATTCTGCTTCATCCATTTTTCCATTGGCACCAAGCGTCATAATTGGTAAATCACTCAGCGAGAACTTGGTCAGAGCCGGTGTTTTAACATCATCAGGCAAATCACTAATGATCGCGTTTATTTTACGCTGTGCATCATTCAAAGAGAAATCGACCTTTGCATTTGATGTCAAAGTAATCGAAACGATAGACAAACTTTCGTACGATTTAGAGTCAATTTTTTTAACATTCTCTAGGGATGCAATCGCATCTTCAATTTTCTTGGTTACTGTATTTTCTACCTCACTTGGAGAAGCTCCCGGATAAATAGTAGAAATTGTAATAACGTTTTGTTCAAATTTCGGGATCAGCTCATAACCTAATTGGCTGTAACTGAACAATCCACCAAGTGTTAGAATTGTAAACAATACAATTACTAACGACGGACGTTTTATGGATATTTCGGCTAATTTCATATTTTTTGCTTTAGGCTGTAGGCTTTAGGCAATAAGCTTAATGCTAATCGCGTATTGCTTAATGCTTTAAATTATTTAATAATTTCTACTGTATTACCGTCTTGTAAGTTAATTTGACCTGTAATAATTACAGTTTCTCCGTCAGATAATCCATTGATAATTTCTACTTTATCACCTAAAATTCTTCCAGCAGTTACTTTTCTTAATTTAGCAATACCTTTTTCAACTACAAAAATCTCGTTGCTGCTCACACTACCTACGAATGCATTTCTAGGTACAACCATAAGGTTTTGTTTTTGTTGGTTTGATGCAAAATTTGCAGTTCCGTACATACCTGCTTTCAGGTCGTTATTTGCATTGTTTGCGATTTCAATTTCAACAGGAAAATTCAAAGACTCATCTGCTTTTGAAGCAATAAAAGTAATTTTTCCGGAAAAAGTTTTATCAGGATAAACACTTGCAGTCACTTTAATCTGGTTACCTACTTTTAAACTTGCAACCTGAGTTTCGTTTACTGTAACTACTAGTTTAAGTTTAGAAACATTTACAATATCAAATAATGCAGTTGCCGGCATTCCTGCTAAAATAGATCCCGGTTCAATATATTTTTTATTGATAAATCCGTTTATAGGAGCTTTTACTTTAGTATCTCCAACATTAATGTTTGCTTGTGTTAAGCTCGATTGTGCGTTTGTTAATGCTAATTTTGCCTGATCTAATTGTTGTTTTGTAACACCACCGGTTTTAAAAGCATTTTCATATCTCGCATAATCAGATTTTGCATTTTGATAAACTGCCTGAGCTTGTTGTGCACTAACATTAATTACATCTCCTCTTACTGTCAATAAAGTTTGACCTACTCTTACGTAATCTCCTTCTTTAGCCAAAACACTGATTACTTTTCCAGATTTTTCAGCAGAGAACGTTAATTCCTGAATAGGCTGAAAGTTTCCGTTTGCCACAAAGTCCAAAGAAATCTCTTCTGTTTTTACAGGAGTTACTTTTACCGAAACTGCAGCATTTTTCTCTGCAACGACATCTGTTTTTGCTTTATTCTCTTTCTTATTATTATTTAAGATAAATCCAATCAGAGCTAATGCTGCGATTATGACTACGATTGTTATAATAGTTTTCTTCATTGTAATTAGTTATTTAATAAGAGTTTTTAGTTCGCCTTTTGATTTGATTAGTGATACTTCGGCAATTTTATAATTTAAAACTGCTCTTGTGTAATTATTTTGAGCTTCAAGTGATGCATTTTCAGCATCTAACAGATCTGTTAAAGATGCTAATCCCTGAAGGTAATTGTTTTTTGTATTGCTTAAAATTTCAGATGCCAATTGCATATTTTCTTTCTGATTATTGATCGTTACAAGGTTATTCTCGATTTGAGCCATTGCATTTCTATAATCTAAATCAAGAGAAAGTTTGGTGTCTTTAATGTCTTCCTGAAGCGATCTGATTTCTACATCGGCTTGTCTTACTTTAGCGCGAGTTCCAAAACCTGTAAAAATTGGTACATGTAAATTCAATCCAATTGAAGAGTAATCAGACCAATAAACACCATCTGAAGGTTTTGCAAACCAAGGCATTTGTGGTCCCTGACCAATATAATTGTATCCTGCAGTTAATGAAAGTGTTGGGTAATATCCTGCTTCAACCGCTTTCTTATTAAATACTAAAAGTTCTTCTTGTTTTTTCAAAAGCAAATATTCTGTTCTGTTTTCTACATTTGGAACTTCTGTTAAAGCAGCCGGAACAACTTCAAATTCTTCTTTTGGCATATCAATTTGAGTTTCAATAGGCATTCCCATATAAAACTTCAAAGCATTTTCCTGTAAAGTAATTTGATTTTTAATTTGCTGACGTTCTGTATCGATATTAGACATTTTTACAACGATACGATCTAAGTCAATTTTTTTAGCCAAACCATTGTCAAACTGTCCTTTTACAATATCACGAACCTTTGTAGTATTTACGTAATTGCTGTCTAAAAGAACCAGTCTTTCTTTTTGCACATAAACAGAATAGTAGTTATTTGCAACTCTTTCAATAACTTGTTCTTCTGTTAACTGATCGTTTATTTGATAAAATTCACGTGTTGATTTCGCTGCTCTTAATCCTGTAAAAACAGATTGATCAAAGATTGCCTGAGTTAAAGAAACTCCTGCATTTGATGTCCATTTTTGACCAAATGCCGCCTGAATTGTAGTTCCCGGCTGACCAAATCCTGCTCCGTCAATAACTGTTGTCTGAATTACCGGATTGTACGTTAAATTTCCGTTTGCAGAAATTTGAGGCAACGCTCTTGAACGTATTTCCTGAATTTTATACTCGCTATTTTCAACCTCCAATTTAGATTTTTTCGCATCCGCTTTGTTTTGAAGCGCATACGTAAGAGCATCTTTCAGGGTTAAGGTTTGGACTTGTGCGTTGACAGTCAAGCCAATTGTACACAAAAATATAAGAATTATTCGTTTCATAGATTGATGATTAAGTAATAATTTTTTTAAGTTGTTTTTCTAATTCTAGTATTCCATCTGGTGTTGCCATTGCTCTGGTGTGATATTCCAAAGCTTCTAATTCAATTTCTTGCGCTTCTCTCTCTGAAATCGTGTTTTCGTTAATGTGAAAAATTAAAGTGTAATAAAATTTCACATAAATCTCTATGTTTAATTCCGGGCGATACAGTTTCTCCCGAATTCCTTTTTGTATATTTTCTGTAAAATATTGCGTACACTGATCGATTTCGTGTGACAATACATTTTGATATATTTCCGGATAATGTTTTTTTAACTGATAAATAGGAGACGTATCAATATTGTTTTTAAACATGTCTCTGAACATTTCTCTAATTTCAAAATTTTCCTGAATCGCGTTGTGATTCTTCGCTACGATAGAGTCAATAATTTCGTGTACTTGTCTGTGAACCATCGAAGTACTTTCTTCAATTAAAACCTCTTTATTACAAAAATATTTGTAAATCGTTTTTTTTGAAATACACATTTCACCTGCAATATCATCCATCGTCACACTTTTAAAGCCTAACTTTAAAAATAAATCGCTTGCTTTTGCTATGATTTTTTCTTTCATCTTAATTTTCAAATTGCCTTACAAATATAATTCGGAAACTCGTTTTAAAAAAAATAGTTTCCGCTATTTTGTAATAATTTTACATTAATTTATTCCTTGTATAAGAATTATATGCTAAATTCCAGATTTGCTATTAGCTTAATATCTTTTCCAAGCGCCAATCCGCCGTTGTGATTGTATGAATTGTAGTCTAATCCAAAATCCTGACGTTTAATATCGCCTTTAATTTCAAAAGCTACTTTTCGCTCCCCGTTATAAGAATTGATTCCAATAAACTCAGCATCAAGTTCTACCACTTTAGTTACATCTTTTATTGTTAAATCACCTTTGAAGAAATTGATATTATTATTTAATTTCTGAAAAGAAGTCGATTTAAAACTAATAATCGGATGTTCGTTTACATTAAACAAATCATTCAATTGTAAATGCGTATCAATTTGCTGAAAACTATCAGCCTTATTATTTATATCCAATGAAAACTCAACCGAAGCATCTTCAATTTCATTGTCTTCAATATTAACATAACCATCAAATTTGTTGGTAGTTCCCCCCAAATAAGCGATTATAGAATGTCTCATTTTAATTAAAACATCTGATTGATTAGAATCTATGGTCCACGTTGTTATCATAAGTATCTTATTTTATGAGTTTATAAATTACTCAAACTCTCCATGGAAACTTTTTAAGTGTTATAAGTTTCCATTTTGAAAGTGCAAATATAGACAGGAAACTCTAAACACCAAAAAAGTTTCCAAGTTTTTTCAAAAATAATTCTAACTTCCTAAAAATAAAGGCTTTCGCTTTTCTTTTTATGGAAACGAAATGGAAACTGCATTCCTTTAAAACTTTGAAACTAATAATTCATATTTGAGTTGTATCTTTGAGCTTCGATAATCAGAATTTTATTATGCACGATATTAGTCAGTACCAGGATTTTTTTATTAGTTATTTAGAAAGCCAAAGCATTACCAAAGAACCTAAAAACCTTTATGAACCAATTGAATATATTTTAGGTCTTGGAGGAAAACGAATGCGTCCGGTACTAACATTAATGGCGGCAGAAGTTTTTAATACTGATTATAAAGTGGCACTTCCGGCAGCAATGGCCGTTGAAGTTTTTCATAATTTTTCGCTGGTTCACGATGATATTATGGATGATGCACCCTTGCGAAGAGGAAAAGTAACTGTTCATGAAAAATGGAATATCAATACCGGAATTTTATCCGGAGATGCCATGCTTATTCTGGCTTATCAGTATTTTGAACAATATGATCCAGCCATTTTCAGGGATTTAGCAAAACTGTTTAGCAAAACTGCGCTTGAAGTTTGCGAAGGGCAGCAATGGGATGTTGATTTTGAAGAAAGAAACAACGTAACGATTCCCGAATATCTGAAAATGATCGAATATAAAACGGCAGTTTTAGTCGCGGCAGCCATGAAAATGGGTGCAATTGTAGCCAAAACTTCTGAAAAAGAAGCCAATTTAATTTATGATTTCGGACTAAATCTAGGGTTGGCATTTCAGCTTCAGGATGATTTTTTAGATGCTTTTGGAGATCCCGAAACATTCGGAAAACAAGTTGGCGGTGATATTATCGAGAATAAAAAAACGTTTTTATATATAAAAGCATTAGAGTTTTCTTCGACCGAAAAAGCTTCTGAATTACAAAAATTATTCAGTTTACAACTCGAAGATAATTCAGAAAAAATCGAAACTGCAAAAGCGATTTTTAACGAATCAGGCGCTTCAAAAGCTACACAGGAAGCGATTGAAATGTATACGTACAAAGCATTTGAAACTTTAGATAAAATGGATATTAATGCTGAAAAGAAAGATATTCTTAGAACTTTTGGGGAGAATTTAATGGGGAGGAAAGTTTAGTTTTCAGTCTCAGTTTTCAGTCAAGTTTGTAAACTGAAAAGGCAAAATTTAAGCCACAGATTAAAAGATTTTCACAGATTAATCTTTTAATCTGTGGCTGTTTTTTATGCATAGTAAACCCGATAGTCCCGAAGCCTCGGGATTGAAAACCTGTTAGGTTTGCCATTTGCGGATAATTAGAAAAGCTCATCAGGATCAACTAAGTCTGATAATTTTTGTTTAAGCTTATCTTTTAAAATCGTTAAACCATATTGATACGAAGCATTCATCCAGCCAAAACCTTCTTCGGTTATATAATTAAATTCCGTTCCTACGTTTCCGTATTCTGCAAAAATTTTGTGTGAACTTATCGATAAATCAAACTTTTCAGGAATCGTTCCATTATAATCAACAGCGTTTCTGGTAATGAGCCAAAGCCAGCGATAGACCATTTCCTGTGCTTCTTCATTAAAATTATAATTCAGTAAACCTTCCCACAAAAGCATTTGATGCGGTGCCCAGCCAAACGGATAATCCCATTGACGTGTTGGTGAATTTTTATCTAATTCAGAAATTGATTCTTTAGTACTTCCGGCAATTCCGCCTTTCATTTTAAATTTAGGAAGCGTCTTTTTTACCAAAACTTCTGCTTGTTCGGGAGTGCTTATTTTCGCCCAAAGCGGGTAAAAAGTAGTTGCAGCTTCAAAAAAATGCTGTTCTTCGTTTACAAAATTATAATCAAAATAAATTCCGTATTCAGGATTCCAGCACAATTCGTTGATTTTTTCTTTTCTCGAAGTTGCTTTTGCTATCCAATAATCGCTTGAATACGATTTGTCTTCAAAATACTGAAATTCATCTTTAAAATATTTTTTAATCAAAAACGCAATATCTGTTTCATATTTATAAAGCAGACTATTTATGGCAACCGTATTTAAATTAGCACAAATTCCAACCAATCTGTGTGTGGTATCGTGACCACTTTCGCGCATACTGCGATCGTGTGTAAAATACTTATCAAGTTCCGGATCGACGATTTCTCGTTCCAGATATTTCTTTTCGAATTCTCGAGTCGATAAATTATATTTTGGCGCATATTGTTCCAGAATATCATCAAAATGCCCTTCCTCAACTTCAAACGGAAGTCCGATTCCTTCTGCTTTATAGCGATTTAAACCATTTGCTGTCAGTCGTTTTCCTTCTTCCATCCAAACCGTTTTGTATTCTTTTATTGCCGTTTTTAAATGTCTTTCAATCCAAAAAATATCCGGCTTTGACTTTTCTAAAACATCAATAATCAGCGATGTATAAAGCGGCGGCTGCGTACGGGTTAAATAATAACTACGGTTTGCATTTAGAATTTTTCCGTAATGATCAATTTGATATTTAAAATTCTCTGCAATGCCCAAAGCAAGATTGATTTTATCATCAATCAAAAGTCCTTTGGCAATAAAATAACTGTCCCAACCGTACATTTCATTAAATCTTCCGCCCGGAACGACAAACGGAACTCCAAGAATTTCATTGTTTTTTATTTGAAGAGCCAAAGCTAAAATTCCCGGTTTTTTATTGAGCGATAAAACATATTCCGGAGAAATATTTTTAGGCAATTGTACCACTTTTAATTTTGGAGTTGAAGCTTCTAATTTTTTGAAATAATCAAAAACAATTTCATCTCCAAACGGTACATACAAATACGCTGTTTCATTTTCTATTTTATCATCTTCCAGAATTTTCTTAACGCCAATTGCATCAATTGTTCGCGTAAGACCATTCCAGTATAAGTCTTTTATTTTTCGTGAAATTCTTTTTACCGGATCTTCTGTAATTTCATTCAGGTCAATTTCGGCAAATTCGACATTATTTTTTTTGGCTAAAGCCAGTTCCTGCAATAAATTCGAAAGCTGATAAGTTCCTTTAATCACTGCATAATTCCCATTTACATCGTTTAATAAAAAGCTTTTGGGACCATTATCATCAATCGTTATTTTTTTATCGCCGTCAGTATCTTCCTGAGCCAATAATTTTTCGATGGTTTGGGTTATATGTAATTTAAATTTCATCTCTTGCAGTTATTTTTTTAAGAATAAAAAATGATATCAGTAATAAAGACATCGGAATTAAGGTAAAATAAAAAGCTTTTTCCGGTCCTTCATTTTTAAACAGCCAACCTGTAATTCTGGAACCTAATGTGCCGCCAAGAGCAGAAAAAATTACAATTAATCCGGTCATTGAACTTTGCAGATTTTTAGGCAAAGCACTTAATACAATTGAATTTAATAACGGATAAATGGGCGCAATAAACAATCCGATTAAAGGAAATGCAAAACCTATTAAAGGTATATCTGAAAGTGTATTGATATTTTTTACTTCTAATCCAACAGTTTTTGGGAGCACAAAAATAACCAGCAACATTGCCGATATAATACAGAAACTTAAAACCCAGATCCAGTTTACTTTTTTGGTTACAATGCCTGCAATCAATCTTCCGATAGCTAATGAAATTGCCAAAATACTAGCCATCATAATACTGATATTCTCCGGTAAATGAAGCACTTTTGTATTGAATGTTGGCAACCAGGAAAGGATTCCCTGTTCGATCATTACAAATAAAAAGACGCTAATAACAAAAATAACAGTAAGCAATTTTGCCATTAATTTGAACATTTGCATGAAATCATCTTTAAGGTTTGCGCCTGCTGAAACTTCGGCTTCTTCGAATTTTACAAAAAATAAAAACAAGAACGAAAGCAATGATAATCCAGCCAGAAACCAATACACATTCAACCATGAATTTGGATCGTTTTCGTTATTAAAAGCCGGGAATAAAAAATAAGCCAAAGCAATTCCAACCATAAAAAAACCTTCAATACTGCTCATTAAAGCGTTGTGCTCTTTCTTGGTTTCGGTCACGGTTCCTATTAATGAATAAACCGAAACTTTTATCAAAGCAAACGAAACTCCAACGGTTGCAAACAAGATTTTAGCATTATCAAAAGAGTTTCCAAAATACATAGAAATACAAGCCAAAGTAACCAAACCTAAACCCGTAAGCATCGCTTTTCTATAGCCAATTCTTGGTAAAAAAGAAGCGATAAAAAATGATACAATAGCGATTGGCATGTCTTTAAAAGCCTCTAAAATACTGGCCTGAACTTCATCAACTCCGTAATTTCTCTGCGATTTTAAAATCACGATTCCTACGCTGTTTAATAAAATAGCAAAGACAAAATAATTAAGGTAAAGAGAGATTTTGATTCCTATGTTTTTCATTTTTTTAATTTGTTTTGTCTATGCTTTGTGGTCATTTCGTTGGTTGTAATTTTAACACATAGAAACATAGTTTAGATTGCACTCAAAAGGCGTTTCACTTACATTAATTAACATAGACTATGTGTGGAAACTGGTTTCTTTTTTGCTCTTTTTAAAGATAAAATCTATGTTTCTATGTGTTTAATATTTTTATGGTTTATATCTAAATTTAGAAATTAACGGCAACCGAAAATCTAAAGGCGCGGCCTAAAATTGGTCTTGCCATAAATACATCACTTGCTGCAGATGTTGTTTGTCTCGGATCTCCTTCTGTTAAACCAATTTCGTTAAATAAATTCGAAGCATCAACTGCAAAACGAAGATTATTATAGGTATAATTTAAACCTGCTCCAACTTCTTTATAAGCCGGTAAAACCTGTCTGTTGTCCTGATTCGTGAATTTTTTATCGTAATAAGAAAACTGAACATAAGCCGTAAAATCTTTTGTAATATCAACTTCCGGTCTTAGGTTACAGAAAAATTTAGGGATTCTTCTTGCTGTGTTTCCGTTAAAATCAAAAGTAGAACCATCTGCATTTGTTCCTGTAAAATTATCATATTCCGGTTTTTGAACGGTGAATGTAAAGTTCAGTTTTACCATTTCATATCTCGCATTCGTTTCTACTTCAAGACCAATATTATTTACATCGGCAAATTTATTCTCAGAAGAACCGTCAGATAAAATATCGGTGAAAGCCACATTTTTTAAACCCATGTGAAATAAATTCGCATTTACAGAGAAGAACGAATTAGCATATTTATAACCCAATTCAAACTGGTTTACTTGTGTATTTTCCAATTTACTTAAATCGGCTGCATTATCATAAAATGATTCTTCAATTGGTGATCTAAAGCCATGGCTGTAACGCACATACGAAGCCATTTTATCATTAAATTTATAGTTTCCAGCCGCAGTATAAGACCATTCGCTCACGTCATATCTCCAATACGTATACGGATTTCCTTTTACAGTTGTAACCGCATCATCGGCCGTATTGTTGTCTAAAATTCCTAAATCTTCAGCAAAAAATCTGGCGTTGTCTCTGTATCCTGAATATTTGTCTTTATTGTATCTTAAACCTGCGTTGAAAGTCAGATTATCTGTCGCTTTAATTTCGGCGTCAGCATAAATATCATTCAAAAGCCCTTTTGTTTGCGCATCTCTTTCAAGCCACGTAATTCTTTCTACGCCATTCCAGGTGTGATCAACCCCAGTCGTATTATCTTTTACATTTAATAATCTTGGATTGTCTGAAACGCTTACTAAATAAGAATTCCAGTTCCAGTATTGATTTGATTTCCAGTTAGAATAGTAGTAACCAGCCGTTAATTTCACCGGATCTAAATCAAAAGAAAAAGAAAAATTATTAGCAAAATTGTTCATCTTTTTCTGGATGTGCCAAAGATCTGCCCTCATAATTAAAGCATTTGGATCTAAAGCCGCACCATTATCGACATACGAATAAGCAAGATTTCCGGCAGTTGTATTTTGAATATCTGTTGCATAAGCATCTTGAGTCCAAGGTCCGCCATTTGGGAAAATAGCATTATAATTCAAGTCAATGCTCGTTTGTTTGAATGCATTTTTGAACGTAACTTTCTCAGATATTTTCTTTTTAAATTCAGCTCCAATCGAGTTGATAACCGGATGAGAACCATCTTCTAAATCTGCGCTAAAAGTTCCGCCGCCATATTGAGGCACGTTTAAATGACTGAAATTTACCGAAGTCAATGTTCCGTAATTTGGGTTGAAACCATCAATTCCTTCAATTTTTCCGTTATTACTTTTTAGCGGAATTGGCAAATAGAACGTATTTCTGTCATCAAGATGTTTGAAGTTAACTCTTAAATAATCGCTGTCATCAAATTTATACGTAATGTTTCCTTTTATTTGTCCGCCTTTATTTGCTGTAAAACCGGTATTTCTTACGCCATTATCGGCTCTGTAAAATCCGCCGACATTAAAAAATAATTTATCCTGAATTAAAGCGCCTGATAAATTAAGATCAGTTCTGAACATTCCATAATCTGAAGTCGTGAATTTTGCTCTACCCATAAATTCATTCTGACCCGTTTTTGAAATAAAGTTGATGATTCCACCCGGAGCATTATTGGCAAAAATAGAGGCAGAACCTCCACGAACGGCTTCCATTTTGCTTACGGTTTCATCTAATCTGTAAAAAGTATCGGCGTTGGCAAATTGCAAAGCTCCGTCTTCAAAAACCGGCAAACCGTCTTCCTGAATTTGTACATATTCATACGCTCCGGCAGACGGAATTCCTCTTGCAAAAAGGTTATTTCCAATTTCTCCTCCTGATGCTTCCACCACAAATCCGGGAATTGTTTGCAATAAAGCCGCCGTACTTGATGGTGCTCTGTCTTCTATTGCTTTTGCGCCCATTGTAGTAATTGCAACGCTTGATTCTAGTTTTGATCTTGGCGTTGAAGATCCCGTTACCACTACTTCTTTTAAGTTTTGTGATTCGCCTTCAAGCAATAAGTTTACTTGTAATGACTCGCCTTCTTTAACTGTAATTTCTTTACTGTATGTTTTGTAACCTACATTTGTGGCTTCTACAGTATAACTTCCGGCAATAACATCTGAGAAAATATAATTTCCATTTTCATCTGTTACCGTACTTTTTCCCGTGTCTTTTAAAGATACATTTGCTCCCGGAACTGTTTGTCCGGTTTCGTCTGATACTTTTCCGGAAACAGTATTTTTTGCTTGGGCAAATAGATTATTTGGAGCAAAAACCAAGCACAATAATAAAAATATTATGCTTAAATAAGAATGTTGCTTTTTCATTTTTTTTCGGTTTGGTTAGTAAAGTTTTCTTTATTGAATGTAAACTTAATTACTATTTAACTTCAATTTAAGAATTCGGAATCGAAAACGTTTTCGAAAACACCTAAAACGTTTTCGGAAGTTAATATTTTACCAATACATTTTATTTTTACTACTTTTATTTCATGAATGACACAAAACTAATAGACATTGCTTCGGCATTAGGAATTTCAGTTACAACGGTTTCAAAAGCATTAAAAGGATATACTGATATTAGTAAATCTACGCGTGCAAAAGTTATCGAAATGGCTGAAACAATGAATTATATGCCTAATTCTGTTGCCGTAAACCTTAGAACCAATGAGACCAAAACAATTGGTGTGATCATTCCCGCAACGGTGCATCATTTTTTTTCGAGTGTATTAAACGGTATTTTAGAAGAAGCCGAAAAAAGAGGTTATCTGGTTATTATTTTACAGTCAAACGAAAAGTATGAATTAGAGAAAAAACAGCTTGCTTTATTGATTCAAAAACGGGTTGACGGCGTTTTAATGTCGCTCTCCAATGAAACGGATGATTTCTCTCATATTAATGAAGCGATTCGGAAAAATACTCCCGTTGTTTTATTTGATAAAATTGCTAAAAGAGTCGATTGCTCTAAAGTTGTTATTAATGATGCAAAAGCGGCTTATGATGCTGTGACGTACCTTATTAATAAAGGCTATAAAAAAATTGCACATTTTCGTGGTTCGTATGTTCCGCAAAATTCTATCGATCGCTTTTTAGGATATAAAAGAGCGCTTGAAGCGCATGGAATTGAGTATGATTCTAAGCTGGTTTATGTTTGCGATAATAATACCGATTTTGAAGACGGTTACGAAAATGCCCAGAAAATCATGACGGAACATCCTGATATTGATGCCATTTTTGCGATTACTGATTTGGTCGCTATCGGAATTATTAAATATTTTAATGAAGCAGGAATAAAAACGCCTGAGCAGGTTGCCGTTTTCGGGTTTAGCAATTGGTTTATGAGCACGGTTATTTCACCTAAATTAACCACAATTGATCAGCCGGGATTTGAAATGGGACATGCTGCGGTTTCTATTTTAATTGATGAAATTGCAGACATTAAAGAACATCGACCTGTTACGCATCAAATTATAGAACTTCCTACGAGAATCATAGAAAGAGAATCGACCGTTAAATGATTTTTTAGTTTTAACTTTGTGCCAATCTTTAAAAAGCATCAATGTTTCCAATTCCTGAAAATACCGATTTTTTATTGGCTGATGCCGAAAGCGAAAATTTATATCTCAACTTAATTGAGCAAATTAACAAGGATTTTAATTTAGCGAATGAAGGAATCGATTTTCCATTAAGTATTTCTCCCGAAGAACTAAAAATTCAGCTTCACGAAAAAATCTACCGAATGATTCAGTACAAATTTGCTGAATATTTAAACCTGCTTTATATTATCGATGTCTCAGAAACTGAAATCAAAAAACTAGACGGTTCTGATTTAGTAATTCTAGCCGAACAAGTTTCTTTTTTGGTTTTAAAGAGGGAATGGCAGAAGGTTTGGTTTCGAAATCATTATTCTAAATAGAAGGTACAAAGGGGCAAAGTTGCAAAGGAACAGAGGTTTTCTTTTTGCTTTAAATTTTAAAACGGTATAGTCCCTACGGGACAAAATGTTGGTGGTGTATTAAAATTCTATCAATATGTAATCTCTACGAGATATGCTTTTAGGAATGAATATTTGGTAAAAATGAAACGCAATCTTATCATCTCAATTTCTTATTCGTTTGAACGGATTAATCCCGAAGCTTCGGGACGTTGCTACAAAATAAATCATTCCTCCGGAATTTTTCTTTAAGAGTTCCGGAGAAACAAAACATATTGTAGGGTGGATGATTGCTAAAAAAACCTTTGAGCCTTTGTTACTCTGAACCTTTGAACCTCAGAAATACACCCTCACAAAAGGCATAAACGCAGATCCGTACAAACTTTTTTCATCATTAAATAAAACGTCGTAACGGGCTCCAATTGTAACGCTTCCGGTTCTGTAACCGGCTCCGAGATATAGGGCGGTATTCCAAAAATTATCTGAGTATGATGGTCTGTAAGGCGTTGCATCATAATTTGTATTAACACGAACTTGTTCTAATTCTGCAGATAACTGGACTTCCGGAATTGGGTTTACGAGCGTAATTAAACTTCCTCCGTAAACAAAAGAGTCATAGTAATTTTTTGAAGAAAGATATCCAAATTGCAATCCCACACCAACTGCTACAATTTCGTTAACATTATAAATGGCACTTGGCATTACAGAGATATCAGTGTAACCGGAACCTATCCCAAGTCCCAGACCGCCTCCAAACTGCACCTTATCCCAAAAATGATTGCTATTGTCAATAACATACTTTTGTGCTTCCTGAGCAAAACTTAGTTTCGAAAAGAGCAGTATCAAAATCATAAATAATGATTTGAAAACGATTGAAATTTGATTTTTTTTCATAGGTTAACACTATTTTTAACAAATTTTTACGTAAAAGTAAGCAAAAAAAAGATTTAAATAAATGCGATTGTTGTACTTTTGCCTTTCTATTTAACAAAAAGTATATTCACTCATATTATGGATAGGTTTTCATTTTTAAATGCAGCGCATACAGAGTTTTTCGCACAATTATATGATCAGTATTTAGTAAATCCAGATAGCGTTGAGCCAAGCTGGAGAAGTTTTTTTCAAGGTTTCGACTTTGGACAAACGACTTATAATGACGAAAATCCAGTTCAACGGATTGTTGAATATGTGACTAGCGACAACACAGATTACAGTAAGGTTTCAGAAAAACTGCAAAAAGAATTTAATGTTCTGAAATTAATTGATGGATACCGCACAAGAGGACATTTGTTTACAAAAACAAACCCTGTTCGTGACCGTAGAACATCATCTCCAACTTTAGACATTGAAAATTTCGGACTGACAACTGCTGATCTTTCAACGGTTTTTGATGCCGCTCAGACTATCGGAGTGGGACCATCTACATTACAAGACATTGTTATTCGTCTTAAATCTATTTACTGTCAGCACATTGGTATTGAATATATGTATATTAGAAATCCTGGCGTTGTAAAATGGATTCAGGATAAATTAGCTGTAAATGTTAATCAGCCAAATTTCTCTTCTGAAGAAAAGAAAACTATCCTAAACAAATTAAATCAAGCTGTTTCTTTCGAAAACTTCTTACATACTAAATATGTTGGTCAAAAAAGATTCTCGCTGGAAGGTGGAGAATCTATCATTCCTGCTTTGGATGCTTTGATCGAGCAAGCTGCTGAAAAAGGTGTTGAACAATTCGTAATGGGAATGGCTCACCGTGGCCGTTTGAACGTTTTGGCAAACATCTTCGGAAAATCAACTCAGGATATTTTTGGTGAGTTTGACGGTAAAGATTACGATCAGGAATATTTTGATGGTGACGTAAAATACCACTTAGGTCTTACTGCCGACAAAAAAACAAGATCAGGAAAAAATATCAATATCAATTTAGCACCAAACCCTTCACACTTAGAAACGGTTGGAGCTGTAATTGAAGGAATCACAAGAGCGAAGCAAGATAAATATTATGCTGATGATTTCTCTAAAGTATTACCTATCGCCGTTCACGGAGATGCTGCAATCGCAGGTCAGGGTATTTTATATGAAATTATTCAGATGGCGCAACTTGACGGTTACAAAACCGGAGGAACGATTCATATCGTAATTAACAACCAGGTTGGTTTTACTACTAACTATTTAGACGCTCGTTCATCTACTTATTGTACAGACGTTGCTAAAGTTACACTTTCGCCGGTATTGCACGTAAATGCTGATGATGCTGAAGCTGTTGTACACGCGGTATCTTTTGCATTAGATTACAGAATGCAATTTGGACGTGATGTATTTATCGATTTATTAGGATACAGAAAATACGGTCATAACGAAGGTGATGAACCTCGTTTTACGCAGCCTGTTTTATATAAAATCATCGCAAAACATAAAAATCCAAGAGATATTTATGCTGAAAAATTATTGTCTGACGGCGTAATCGATGCTACTTATGTAAATGGTTTAGAAAAAGAATACAAATCGAATATGGAGGAGAACTTAGAAGCTTCACGTAAAAAAGATTTGACAATTATAACGCCATTCATGAAAAACGAATGGAACGGATTTGTTCAGGTAACTGATACACAAATGCTTCAAAAAGTAGATACTTCTTTTGACAAAAAAGGATTGGATTCTATCATCAATACAATCTCAACATTACCATCTGACAAGAAATTCATTAGCAAAATAACTAAAATTGTTACGGATAGAAAATCAGGATACGACAATAACACTATCGATTGGGGAACTGCAGAAGCTTTGGCTTACGGATCTCTTTTAACAGAAGGATTTGATGTTCGTATTTCTGGTCAGGACGTAGAGCGTGGTACATTCTCTCACCGTCATGCCGTTGTTAAAGTTGAAGATTCTGAAGAAGAAGTAATTCTATTGGATGGTATCGAAAACAAAAAAGGAAAATTCGGCGTATTCAATTCACTTTTATCTGAGTACGGTGTTCTTGGTTTTGATTATGGATATGCATTGGCAAACCCAAATGCATTAACAATTTGGGAAGCGCAATTTGGAGATTTCTCTAATGGAGCTCAAATCATGATTGACCAATATATTTCATGTGGTGAAGATAAATGGAACAACCAAAATGGTATCGTTTTATTATTGCCTCACGGATATGAAGGACAAGGTGCAGAACACTCTTCTGCAAGAATGGAACGTTACTTACAGCTTTGTGCCAGACAAAATATGTATGTGGCTGATTGTACAACACCAGCGAACTTTTTTCACTTGTTGAGAAGACAAATGAAAACAAATTTCCGTAAACCTTTGGTAGTTTTTTCTCCAAAAAGTTTATTGCGTGATCCAAGATGTGTGTCTACAGCAGATGAATTGGCAACAGGAAGTTTCCAGGAAACAATTGATGATAATACAGTAGACAAAAAAGCTGTAAAAACATTAGTTTTCGTAACTGGTAAATTCTATTATGATATTGTTGCTGAGAGAGAAAACAACGGAAGAAATGATGTTGCAGTTGTTCGTATCGAACAATTGTTCCCATTACCGGTTGAACAATTAAAAGCAATTATTGCAAAATATCCAAACGCTGATGATTATGTTTGGGCACAGGAAGAGCCTAAAAACATGGGGGCTTACAGCTTTATGTTAATGAACTTTGATCTTGTAAAATGGAGATTAGCCTCATTAAAAGCTTACGCTGCTCCGGCATCAGGAAGTTATACACGTGCTAAACGCCGTCATGCAGATGCGATTAGAATGGTTTTCGATAAAAATTTATTCAGATAAAAAAATGTTTCAAGTTTCAGATTTCAGGTTTAACAGCCTGAAACCAGGAACCATAAAAACCTTAAACAAAAACAAAGATGATTTTAGAAATGAAAGTCCCATCACCAGGGGAATCAATAAAAGAAGTTGAAATTGCAACTTGGTTAGTAAAAGACGGAGATTATGTAGAAAAAGATCAAGCTATTGCTGAAGTTGATTCAGACAAAGCAACTCTTGAATTACCGGCTGAAATGAGCGGAATTATTACGCTAAAAGCAGAAGAAGGTGATGCAGTTGCTGTAGGAGCTGTAGTTTGTTTAATTGATACTGATGGTGTAAAACCTGCAGGTGATGCTCCGGCTGCACCAGCGGCTGAGGCTCCAAAAGCAGAAGCACCAAAGGCAGAAGTAAAAGCTGATCCCGAAGCTTCGGGACCAAAAGCAGCACCAGTACAAGCTCCGGCAGCTACAAGTTATGCAGCAGGAACTCCATCTCCGGCTGCAAGAAAAATATTAGACGAAAAAAATATAGCGCCAACTACAGTTTCAGGAACTGGTAAAGACGGAAGAATTACTAAAGAAGATGCTTTGAATGCAGTACCTTCAATGGGAACTCCAACTGGTGGAAGCCGTGGAACTGAGCGTACTAAATTATCTATGTTACGTCGTAAAGTAGCAGAAAGATTAGTAGCTGCTAAAAACGAAACTGCTATGTTAACGACTTTCAACGAAGTTAACATGACGCCAATTAACCAAATTCGTAATGAATACAAAGATGCTTTTAAAGCAAAACATGGTGGTCTTGGTTTAGGTTTTATGTCTTTCTTTACAAAAGCAGTTACAAGAGCTTTACAATTATATCCTGATGTTAACTCAATGATGGATGGTGATTATAAAATTGCTTACGATTTTGCTGATATCTCAATCGCGGTTTCAGGACCAAAAGGTTTAATGGTTCCTGTTGTTCGTAATGCTGAACTTTTAACTTTCCGCGGAATCGAAGCTGAAATTAAAAGATTGGCACTTAGAGCGCGTGACGGTCAGATTACTGTTGATGATATGACAGGAGGAACTTTTACAATTACGAATGGTGGTGTTTTTGGAAGTATGTTAAGTACACCAATTATCAACCCTCCACAATCAGGAATTTTAGGAATGCACAATATTATTGAGCGTCCAATTGCTGTAAACGGTAAAGTTGAAATTCACCCAATGATGTATGTTGCTCTTTCTTATGACCACAGAATTATTGACGGACGCGAGTCTGTTGGTTTTCTTGTTGCGGTAAAAGAAGCTTTAGAAAATCCGGTAGAATTATTGATGAATGGCGATGCTAAACGTGCTTTAGAATTATAATTTTAATAATTTTCTTAATATATCAAAAGCCTGTTCATTCATTTGAACAGGCTTTTTTATTGTAAATGTGAAATTAAAACCGTAATTAATTGTTAAATTTATAAATAAATGCAAATTTTACTTTTTAATATACAATTTTATTTAGAATAAATAAAAATAGCTTGTTTGGTTTGTTTTCAAAAACTAAATTTGCGCTATTAAAATCAATTCTAAATAACATGAAATATAAATTTACAATTTCTTTTTTGAGTTTTTGTTTTGCTTTGTTGACTACAACAATCGTTTCGGCGCAAGAAAAAGCAACCATTAAAGGTCAAATTACGTTAACGAACAACGATGCTGCAGATAATGCTTCGGTAGTTTTAAAAGGAACTAAAATAGGAACTAATACAGACAGCAACGGTTATTACGAAATTAAAAACATCAAACCGGGAAACTATGTTGTTAAAGTTTCTGCTGTTGGTTTTTCTTCGAAAGAAAAAAGCATTTCTATTAATGCCGGAGACGAATTAATTGAGAATTTCTCTATTACTCCAAATTCTGAAGAATTAGATGAAATTGTTGTAAACGGAAACAAAAAAAATACTTTTGCCCGTAAGGAAACACAACAAGTATCAAGATTACCTCTTAAAAATCTTGAAAATCCACAAGTTTACACTACAATTACAAGTGAACTTTTAAAAGAGCAGGTTGTTACAAATCTTGACGACGCTTTAAAAAATGCCCCGGGATTAACACCACTTTGGGCTTCAACAGGACGTGGAGGTGATGGAGCAGGTTATTTCTCATTAAGAGGATTTGCTGTTCAGCCAACTATGATCAACGGATTGCCGGGATTAACTAACGGAAGTTTAGATCCGGCAAACATTGACAAAATTGAAGTAATTAAAGGACCATCAGGAACTTTATTTGGAAGCAGTTTAATCTCTTACGGAGGTTTAATTAATATTACTACAAAAAGACCATACGACCATTTTGGCGGTGAGGTAAATTATACTGCTGCAAGCAACGGTTTAAACAGAGTTACTGTAGATGTAAACACGCCATTAGACGACGAACATAAAATCAATTTCCGTTTAAATAGTGCTTACCACACAGAAAATAGTTTTCAGGATGCCGGATTTAGAAAATCATTCTTTTTTGCGCCGTCTTTATCGTATCAGGTTAGTGACAAACTTTCGTTTTTCATTAATACAGAATTCATGAACAACAGACAGACAAACGCTACAATGTTGTTTTTAGACAGAAGCACTCCTTTAAGAGTTCACAACATGGATGAATTAGGTTATGATAACAAACGTTCTTATACAAGTAATCAACTTGCAATTGAAACTCCATCGTACAGTCTTCAAGGACAAATGAATTACAAATTTAATGACCAATGGACTTCTCAAACTGTAGTTTCAAGAGGTTCATCTTCATCACAAGGATATTATTCTTATTTATATGAAGGTACACAATATGCTCCAGCTGAAATAAGTGAAGGAATTGTTTTGGGACGTTCTATGAATTACCAAAATTCTACAACACTTACAACTGACATCCAACAAAATTTCATTGGCGATTTTAAGCTGGGAAATATGAGAAACAGAATCGTTGTTGGTTTAGATTACTTCAACAGAGGAGCTGTTGACAATGGTTCTAATTATGTAGCAAATGGTAATGTATATATTGGTAATCTTGATTTAGCAACAGTAAATCAATACCTTTATGGAATTACTAATCCTGCTAATTATATTACTAATGGTGATAGTGGAAATTTAACTAAAGCCGGAACTGATGCTCTTATTGCTGGTGCAGGTTTAAGCAGCAATAAAACAAAACAAGAAGTATACAGTGCTTATGCATCAGATGTAATTAACTTTACTCCTGCTTTATCTGCCATGGCTAGTTTACGTGTTGACCGTTTTATTACAGCGGGTGATTTAAGTACAAATGCAGATGATTTTAATCAAACAGCTTTCTCTCCAAAATTCGGATTAGTTTATCAGCCAATTATTGATAAAGTATCTCTTTTTGCTAATTACATGGATGGTTTTGCTAATTCAGCTCCTGTAACTGAAATTTTATCTGACGGAAGTACACGTCCAAGAACTTTTAATCCGGAGCATGCTAATCAATTTGAAGTTGGAACAAAATTAAATGTATTTAAAGATAAACTTTACGCTACATTCAGTTATTATAACATTGAAGTAAAAGATCAGGTTTATGTTGTTTATGGCGCTACAACGCAAACAGCTTTCCAGGATGGAGCACAAAAAAACAAAGGTTTTGAAGCAGAAATCGTTGCAAACCCAATTGACGGATTAAACATCGTTGCCGGATATAGCTATAATGATGCTATTTTACTTGCCGGTGATCCAGACTTCGTAGGTCACAGACCAGAAAGTGGAGGACCGCAAAATTTAGCAAACTTATGGGCAAGCTATAAATTCCCTGAAGGTGATTTAAAAGGATTTGGTTTAGGTTTTGGAGGAAATTATGCCAGCAAAAACAAAATCATGAACCGTACAGTTGTTGGAACTTTTACACTTCCTGAATATACAGTGATGAACTCTTCAATATTTTACGGAACAGAAAAATTCACATTAACTTTGAAGATTGATAATATCGCAAATGTTGATACGTATGACGGATGGTCTACAATTCACCCAAGAAACATGCGTAGTGCAGCAGCAAGTTTCACATACAGATTCTAATAAAAATTCAATCAAAAAAACACCTGTTCAAACTAATGAACAGGTGTTTTTTATTATATCAAGTTTGTTTTTGTAAATACTACTTAGAATAAATAAAAATAATTTGTTTTGTTTAGATTCTTAACTTAGATTTGCGCTATTAAAATCAATTCTAAATAACATGAGGTTCAAATACACAATATCCCTATTAAGTTTTTTCTTTGTTCTGCTAATAAATTCATCAGCTTGGGCACAGGAAAAAGCAACTATTAAAGGACAAATTAGCTTAGCAAATAATGACGCGGCAGATAATGTTTCTGTAGTGCTTAAAGGGACAAAAATTGGAACTGTTACAGATAATCAGGGTTTTTACGAAATAAAAAATGTTGAGCCCGGAGATTATACCATTCGTGTTACAAAAGTTGGACATTCAACTAAAGAAAAAGAAGTATCAGTAAGTGCCGGTCAGATAGCAGTTGAAAATTTAACCCTGAACACAAATTCTGAACAACTGGAAGAAATTTTCATAAAAGGAAACGCTAATAAATATACAAAATCCGAAAGCAATTACGTTTCTAAAATGTCGATTAAAAACCTTGAAAACTCTCAGGTTTATAGTGTAGTTACTAAAGATTTAATGAAAGATCAATTGGTAGTTAACCAAGACGAGGCTTTAAAAAATGTTCCGGGATTATACCAGCTTTGGGCTTCAACAGGTCGTGTTGGTGACGGTGGATCTTACTTTTCGATGCGTGGATTTGTTACTCAAAGTTTATTAAGAAACGGAATAGCCGGAAAGATTACCAATAATGTTGACGCTTCAAATCTTGAAAGACTTGAAAGCATTAAAGGACCTTCGGCAACATTGTTTGGTAGTTTATTAACTTCTTACGGAGGTTTAATAAACAGGGTAACTAAAAAACCAACGGAACAATTTGGCGGCGAAATTTCGTATCAGGCAGGAAGTTATGGTTTAAACCGTTTAACAGCCGATGTAAATACTTCTTTAAATGACGACAATACAGCTCTTTTAAGAATTAACGGAGCTTACAATAATTCAAATACTTTTCAGGATTACGGACATACAAGAAGCTACTTTTTTGCACCTTCTTTCTCTTATAAAGTAAATGATAAATTAACTATTTCTATTGATGCGGAATTATCGAATGTAGATGCTTCATCAATGCCATTAATTTATATTCCGTTTGGTGAAACGCCAAACAGTTTAGGTTTACACAGTGCAAACGATATTAAAATGAATTGGTCAAGATCGTTTACAGGCGACGAATTCATGATGAACACAAAAACAAGTAATATTTTTGCACAGGCAAATTATCAAATTTCAGACAACTGGAAATCTCAATCTATTTTAAGCACAAGCTCAAACCAATCAGAAGGACCACAAACATGGTTTTATTTGTTAGGAAATAATGAAATGTCAAGAAATGTATGGAATATTGACGGTAGAGATAATATTATTGAATTTCAACAAAATTTCAATGGCGAATTTGATACTTTCGGAATAAAACACAGATTTTTGGCCGGTGGTGATATCTATCGTTTAGAAAGTAAAACAGGTTACGGATATTTGCCTACTTTCTTTTATTTTGACACCGTTAATTACACAACCGCAAATCCAAATTATTACGATTTTAATCCACAGGCTGCAGAAGCTCTTTTTGCAGAAGGAACAAAATATAAAGCCATTACATCTTTAACAAGTTATAGTGCTTATGTAGCAGATGTAATCAATATTACAGATAAATTAATTGTTTCTGCTGCATTACGTTTTGATCATTACCAAAACGACGGAACTTTTGATCCGGCTGCTGATACAAAAACAGGCGATTTTTCTCAAAATGCATTATCTCCTAAATTTGGTGTAGTATATCAAATCGTAAAAGATCAGGTTTCTGTCTTTGGAAATTACCAAAACAGTTTCAAAAATGTAGGCTATTTAATGAATACTTCGGGTACTATAACAGCTTTTGATCCTGAAAAAGCAAATCAATTTGAAGGTGGAGTAAAATTAAATGCATTTCAAAATAAATTAAGTGCCACTTTTAGCTACTATAATATTGAAGTAAAAGATATTGTAAGAACAGGACCAATAGCAAACACGAATGTTCAGGACGGAAATCAAACCAGTAAAGGTTTTGAAGCCGAAATTACAGCAAATCCAATTTCAGGATTAAACTTTATTTTTGGATACGCTTTCAACAACAGTAAATTAAACAATGCAAATGCAGATGTAAACGGATTAAGACCGGAAACTGCAGGTCCTGAAAATTTAATAAATTACTGGATAAGCTATAGTTTACAAACTTCTAAATTTAAAGGTTTAGGTATTGGTTTTGGAGGAAATTATGCCGATGAAACTTTAATTTACAACAGAAATCCGAATGGTAGCGGAAATATGGCCGATGTTCAGACATTCTCATTGCCATCTTACGCAGTATTAAATGCAGCATTGTATTATGATCAGCCAAAATACAGATTATCATTAAAAGTAAACAACTTAACAGATGAATTATACTTTAATGGTTACACGACTATAAATGTGCAATCGCCAAGAATGTTTATGGGATCTGTTGCCTATAAGTTCTAAAAATATAACATGAAACACCTTTCTAAATCATTTAAGAAAGGTGTTTTTTAATTCTAATATTATGATAACAATTGCAAGCCTTATCGTTTTTTTAGCTTTTTACACTTTGTATTATACTTCAAAAAGAGCTGTTTTATCGTATGATTTAGGTTTTGAAAAATGGATGAAAAACAATCCAAAACAAACCAAAATCACCGGATTGAGTTTACTTTTATTAGCTTATGCATTCTGGTTGTTCACACAATCTTTAGGATGCGGAACTTTGATGTTTTTTATTCAGCTAATGACAATTGGAAGTTTGATCGTTATTTTAAGCCCATTAAAAAAAATAAGCAATAAAGCCATTATAGCAATATTTATAATTGTTGCTGTATTAGAACTTTATTACAACTAAATCATTTCTAACCAAAATGCCAGCAAACCCTAAATATTTAACCCAGTCTTCATGGCAACGATTTGCCAAAATTACCGCTGCCATTTTAGGTGGTTATTTTGTTTCAGTAACTTTTCATTTGGCCTTGGCTGCCTGGTTTGGCAGAGCAAACATTCTAATGACAATGGCTTTTAGCGGCTTTATTGTTTGGGTAGCACTTATGGTAATTGCCTTTTTAGCAAAAAGCGCGTGGAAAATCTGGACCATTTACATCTTTCTAACGCTGGTTTTTTCTCTATTAATATATCTGGGTCAAACCTATAATCCAATTGCCCAATAACTTATGAATAACCGTAATTATAATATCTACTTTCATACCCATACCGTTAGTGGAATCGTTATTAGTGTCGTACTTTTTGTCATTTTCTTTGCGGGATCTTTTTCTTTTTTTAGAGATGAAATCATCAATTGGGAAAGAAGTGAATCTACTGCAATAACCAAAGAAATTCAATTAGACTATAACGCCGCTTTAGATACGCTAGACAAAAAGTATATTTTACACGGAAGAAACATTACCATTTCTAAACCCAGTGTAGAAAGAAGGGTTGCTATTTATTTAGAAGGAACAAAAGATACTACAGCTCCGGCAAAACAAAAAGAAGGATCGTTCTTTTACCTTGATAATAAAACCTTTAAAAGTTTTACTTATGAAGAATCGTATTCATTAGGTGAATTTTTATATCGTTTGCATTTCTTAGCCCAAGTACCCTATCCTATTGGATATTATCTTTCAGGATTTATTGCCTTATTCTTTCTATTTGCCATTGTGACCGGTGTTTTATTACACTGGAAAAAAATTGTATCTAACTTTTATGTTTTCCGTCCAAAGGAAAAATTAAAAACATTATGGACAGATGCGCATACTGCTTTAGGAATGATTGGTTTACCTTTTCAGTTTGTATATGCCGTAACCGGTGCATTTTTTATGATTAAACTTTTAATCGTTGCTCCGGCTGTAATGGCTTTGTATAATGGCGATCAGGATAAATTGTACAAAGAATTAGAATATACAGATGCTGATTATAAATTTGAGAATAAAAAATTAACAACACCATTTAATATTGATCAGTTGGTTGCAAAAGCAAAAAGCAACTGGCAGGATTTTGAAGTTACACGTGTTTTTATTCAAAATTATGGCGACGCCAATATGCATGTTTTGGTAGAAGGTGAAATGCCAAATGATAAAAAATTTACAGGAGTTGGAAAAATTGTATATCGTATTTCTGACGGAAAAGAAGTTGCCAGAAAAAATCCAATTACACAAACCAGTTATTTAGATGTTGTAAAAAATGTTTTATATCGCATTCATTATGCTGATTACGGAGGTTATGCATTAAAAATAGTGAGTTTTATTTTAGGAATTATTACTTGCTTTGTCATCATTTCAGGAGTTATGATCTGGCTTGTTGCAAGACAAAAAAACAATTTACCAGAAAAGAAAAGACGTTTCAATGCAGCGGTTGTTCGCATTTATTTGGCGATTTGTTTAAGCATGTATCCAATAACGGCACTTGCTTTTATTGCCGCTAAAGTTTTTTATCCGTTAAGTCAATCTAATTTATTTACGCTTTATTTTGGAGGATGGCTATTGCTTTCCCTCTTTTTTATCATTAAAAAGAATGATAGTTTTACCAATAAATTCTGTCTGATTTCAGGAAGTATTTTAGGGTTTTTAATTCCAATTGCAAATGGAATTGTTTCCGGACATTGGTTTTGGAATTCGTTTATGCAAAATCATATTCAGATATTCTTCATAGACGTCTTTTGGATCGTTCTGGCTTCAATATCACTTTATGTTGTGTATCATTTAAAGCCAAAAGCGGCTGGCAAAGCCTAAAAATACTACAAATTATTTGCCCCTTATGGATTAACCGTATACATTTACGGTTTTATTTAAAATGGGATTCAAAACGAAAATAAGATTCATACATAAATGGCTCGGATTAATTTCCGGGCTTATTGTTTTTATTGTCAGTATTACCGGCTGCATCTTTTGTTTTCATGACGAAATAAAAGATATTACCCGTAAAGAATGGCGTTTGGTCGAACCGCAAAACAAACCTTTCTTAATGCCTTCGGTTTTACAGGAAAAAGCAAAAGAAATTCTTCCGGATAATAAATCAAGTATGGTTTCGTATTATGGAAAAAATCGATCGGCAATTGTTTACACCTATTCTGATACCGAAAATTTATACCTTTATTTCAATCCATACACAGGAAAATACTTAAAAACAGAAAATCCCGAAACTGATTTTTTTATTATTGTAGAATACATTCACCTGTATTTATTATTACCCGATTATATTGGTAAACATATAATTGGCAGCGCCACTATTATCTTTATTTTATTACTCATAACCGGAATCATTCAATGGTGGCCAAAGCGTAAAAAAGATCTCAAAAGAAGCTTTTCGGTAAAATGGTCAGCCAAGTGGCGCCGTGTAAATTATGACTGGCATAATACATCGGGGTTTTACATATCTATTATTGCGCTTATTATTGCTATAACAGGTTTAACTTTTACGTATGAATGGGTTGGTGACGGCATTTATAAAACCTTTAATTTTGGCGGAGATAAGGCTTTAGAAACAAAAGCTCCAATAATCGATACAGCAAAATTTAAATCAAATACACTTCTTGCAATTGATCGTGCTTTTATACAAACCATGAAAATGCAGCCAAAAGCCGAAATGTGTTATGTCATGATTCCTCAGCAAAAAGGCGACATCATCAATACCGGAGCTTATCCGCATACGTTGCGATACGATCATCAAAGCAACTATTATTTTCATCCCGAAGACGGAAAATTAATTGAAAGTCAGCCTTACGATAAAAAGAGTTTAGGACTGCAGGTTGTCGAAATGAATTATGGTATTCATACAGGGCAGATTTTAGATTTACCCGGAAAAATTATCGCTTTTACCGTAAGTCTAATTGCCGCAGCTTTACCTGTAACCGGATTTGTAATTTGGTATGGAAGAAAGAAGAAATCCTGCAAAAAAATAAAGACATAAAAAAAACCGCTTTTAATAAGCGGTTTTTTTATAAATTTTCGAAATCGTATTAATTTCTATTTGCTAAAGCATTTTTTTGTAAATTTTTAACCGATGCTATTTGACTATTTTCAAAAGCAACTTCAGAAAGATTGTTTTCATTAAAGAAAATCCATTTTCCAGTTTTCACTCCGTCTGTGTACTCTCCTACAGCAAGTTTATTCCCCTTTTCATCATATGATACCCAAACGCCATCTAATTTACCATCCTTATAGAAACCTTGTTGTTGTACTTTACCATTCTCATAGTAATAAGTAGCTTTTACTTTATTTCCAACAGCTTCTAATTCCGGCTGTACCTCTTGTGCAACTAAAATTCCAGAGAACATCATTGCAACTAAAATCACACATTTTTTCATATCTTTAGGTATTAATGTTATCAAATCGTTATCAAATATAGTTAAATGTTTACATTAAACAAACTTTTACTTAACAATTTGGTAACATTGAATAAAAACTTAACATTGGAAATAGGCATAAAACAAAAAAACCAAAGCTCATGCCTTGGTTTTACTGGTATTTTAAAAAAACACCATTTTACTATATCGATATAAATTTCGTAATAAATTACTTCAATAATGCATCTAATTGCGTTTGAAGCTCTGGAGATGAAGGTCTTGAAGCATCTGCGCTTAAAACATTTCCATTTGGATCAACAATAATAAATCTCGGAATTCCCGTTACTCCATAATTGGTTACAAACTCAGATTCCCAGTCTTTATCAGCAAACAATTGAGTTCCTCCTAAATTTTTATCCGTTACAAATTTTTTCCATTTTTCGTTATCTTTCAATTTGTCAATTGAAATACTCACGAATTCAATATTTTTTCCATGATATTTTTCCTCAATTTTTTGCAAATACGGAATTTCTGCTCTGCAAGGCGCACACCAAGTTGCCCAAAGATCAATATATACATACTTACCTTTTAGATCAGATAATTTTGTTTTTCCCCCTTTAAAATTTTCATAATCAAAATCAGGAGAAGGTTTTCCGTTGTGTTTATTTGCTTTAACTGCACTTTCATAATTCCTAATAGCAAATTCATTAAAACGCTCAAAATTACCTTTCATTGCAGTTATAAATTCCGGATCAAAAGACCCTTTCTCTAAACTTTCCATATCTGTCTTATTCTTAGCCTCTAGTATTACTGCAAATTCAGCTGGTTCTTTAGAAAAAGCTTCTTCAAGTTTTTCATTTCTTAAAGCTTGTTGCGCCAGGAAATTACTTTCGTCAACACCTTTACCTTTATAAACAATAGTTTCATCAAATTCTTTGGCATTCATCGTTAAATTCACCTCAGAATTCGGTTTTAAATATAATCTTGAAGATTCAGTTCCGTCAGAAAACACATAAAATCCTTTTGGAGCATCAAAAGAAGCTACAAAAGTTTCCTTTTTATTAATCGGAATGACTTGTTTAAAATTATCATTTCCTTTAATGACTAGAGTGTCGCTATTTCTATTCGCAATTTTAGCCGTAAATTTAATTTGATTTTTGGTTTGACCGATGATATTCAAAGCGCTAAAAATCAACAGACCAGTTACAAAAATTTTCTTCATATATATTAAAGTTTGTTTTTAGTGATTCAAATCTAAAGAAATTAGAGCGGCAAAATTTAAGAATTAACAAAATATTTCAAATTATTGAGCATCAAGTTTCCACTTTACTATATTAATTTGATTTTTGTGTTTACTTTTGCAGTCTAAAATTTTGATCATGTATAGAAGTCATAATTGTGGCGAGTTAAATGCCTCAAATATTAATACCGAAGTTACACTTGCTGGTTGGGTTCAAAAATCACGCGATAAAGGATTCATGAATTGGGTTGATTTACGCGACCGTTACGGAATTACGCAACTTATTTTCGACGAAAGCCGTACGGATAAAACTGTTTTTGAATTGGCGAAAACACTTGGTAGAGAATTTGTGATTCAGGTAAAAGGAACTGTTATTGAGCGTGAAGCCAAAAACAAAAATATACCAACTGGTGAAATCGAAATTTTAGTTTCTGAATTAAACATTTTAAATGCAGCTTTAACGCCTCCATTTACAATTGAAGACGAAACTGACGGTGGGGAAGATATCAGAATGAAATACCGTTATTTAGACATTCGTAGAAATCCGGTAAAAAACAGTTTATTATTCCGTCATAAAGTAGCGATGGAAGTTCGTAAATATTTATCTGATTTAGATTTTTGCGAAGTTGAAACTCCATACTTAATTAAATCAACTCCGGAAGGTGCAAGAGATTTCGTTGTTCCAAGCCGTATGAACGAAGGACAATTTTATGCATTGCCACAATCTCCACAAACTTTCAAACAATTGTTGATGGTGGGTGGAATGGATAAATATTTCCAAATCGTGAAATGTTTCCGTGACGAAGATTTACGTGCAGACCGTCAGCCTGAGTTTACACAAATCGATTGCGAAATGGCTTTTGTGGAGCAAGAAGACATTTTGAATGTTTTTGAAGGTTTGACAAGACATTTACTAAAAGAAATTAAAGGTATTGAAGTAGACAAATTCCCAAGAATTACCTATGAATATGCTATGAAAACATACGGAAACGACAAACCGGACATTCGTTTTGGAATGGAGTTTGGCGAGTTAAACGAATTTGCACAACACAAAGATTTTCCGGTATTCAATGCTGCGGAATTAGTAGTTGGAATTGCAGTTCCGGGAGCAGGAAATTATACCCGTAAAGAAATTGATGGATTAATTGACTGGGTAAAACGTCCGCAAGTTGGTGCATCCGGAATGGTATATTCAAAATGTAACGACGACGGAACTTTTAAATCATCTGTAGATAAATTTTACGATCAGGAAGATTTAACGCAATGGGCAAAAATTACGGGAGCAAAACCCGGAGATATGATTTTTGTACTTTCGGGACCGGCTGATAAAACACGTGCTCAGCTTTCTGCACTTCGTATGGAATTGGCAACTCGTTTAGGATTACGTAATCCTGAAGTATTTGCTCCTTTATGGGTTGTAGATTTCCCGTTATTAGAACTTGACGAAGAAAGTGGTCGTTATCACGCCATGCATCACCCGTTTACATCTCCAAAACCAGAAGATATGGCTTTGTTAGAAACAGAACCGGGAAAAGTTCGTGCAAATGCATACGATATGGTTTTAAACGGAAATGAAATTGGCGGAGGATCAATTCGTATTCACGATAAAGCAACTCAGCAATTAATGTTTAAATATTTAGGCTTTACCGAAGAAGAAGCAAAAGCTCAGTTTGGTTTCTTAATGGATGCTTTTCAATTTGGAGCACCGCCACACGGAGGTTTAGCTTTTGGATTGGACAGATTAGTGGCTATTTTAGGAGGTCAGGAAACGATTAGAGATTTTATCGCGTTCCCAAAAAACAATTCAGGACGTGATGTTATGATCGATGCTCCTGCAAAAATTGATGACGCGCAATTAAAAGAGCTTCATATTAAAGTTGATATTCAATAATATATAAGAAATTTAAAATACAAAAACTGCAGTTAAAAAATAACTGCAGTTTTTTTTTGCTTAGTAAAATATAAAAATACTTTTTGAAGATAATTTAAAAATTTCTTACTTTTTATTCCTACAATTAATGATTCTCAAAATAAATAGTTCCATATCAAAATTGATGCAATATAAATAGCGAAAACACTGTGAATCAATAATTTTTACAAAAAATTAACACCTTATTGTCTTTTGTATGAATTTATATATTACATTTGCTTCATTATAAATTATTATTACAATTACAATGCGTACAGGTACAGTAAAATTTTTCAATGAATCTAAAGGTTATGGATTCATTACAGACGAAGAAACAGGAAAAGATATCTTCGTTCACGCTTCAGGAATTAACGCGGAAGAATTACGCGAAGGTGACCGTGTAAGCTATGAAGAAGAAGAAGGAAGAAAAGGGAAAGTTGCTGCTAAAGTAGCAGTAATCTAAGAAAAATATAGCAATTTATTTTTTTTGCCTCTGAATGGTTCAAAACGTTTCGATTTATTTCGAAACGTTTTTTTTTGCTCAAATCTTAAAAAAAACTTAAAAAAGAACATTGTTATTTATAATCAATAAAAATTACAATTATTCACCCTTTTGCACTACACTTAAATCCTTTTTTAGCTTGTGATTTACAGAGTTGAGACCTATCTTTGTGGCTCATTTTTTAAGTAAAAACCCTAAGTTTATGCAATCTGATCAATACAGCTATCTTCCTATTTTAATGCAGTTCATTCTGGCTGTTGGTTTTGTGGTAGGAACTATCATCATTTCCGGAAAATTAGGCCCAAAAAGAACTTCTGAAACTAAAGATAAAAATTTCGAATGCGGAATCGAATCTGTTGGTAACGCCCGTATTCCATTTTCAGTAAAATACTTCCTTGTAGCTATTTTATTTGTATTGTTTGATGTAGAGGTAATTTTTCTTTATCCTTGGGCAGTAAACTTCAAAGAATTAGGAGTTGAAGGAATGTTAAAAATGATTGTTTTTATGGCTTTGCTTTTAGTTGGTTTTTTCTACATCATCAAAAAGAAAGCATTAGACTGGGAATAACACGATTTTAGATTTTAGATTGGTGATTTTGGATTAAATAAAACCACAATTTAAAATTTGACTTCTTCGAATTAATGTACTGATTTAAAAAAATTGATTTTAACTTTTACGATTTCCCAAATCTAAAATCTAAAATCAGAAATCTAAAATAAAATGAGCGATTCAAATGTAAATATGGTTGCGCCGCCGGAAGGAGTTGTAGGAGAAGGTTTCTTCGCTACAAAACTAAATGATGTAGTAGGTTTAGCAAGAGCTAACTCATTATGGCCATTGCCTTTTGCAACTTCATGTTGTGGTATCGAATTCATGGCAACAATGGCCTCTCATTACGATTTGGCAAGATTTGGTTCAGAGCGTGTGAGTTTCTCTCCTCGTCAGGCAGATATGTTGTTAGTAATGGGAACTATTTCTAAAAAAATGGCACCTATTTTAAGACAAGTTTACGAACAAATGTCAGAACCTCGCTGGGTAATTGCAGTTGGAGCTTGTGCTTCATCAGGAGGAATCTTTGATACTTATTCAGTTTTACAAGGAATAGACAAAGTAATTCCCGTTGACGTTTACGTACCGGGATGCCCGCCAAGACCGGAACAAATTGTTGATGGTGTAATGAAACTTCAGGAATTGGTAAAAAGCGAATCTGTGAGACGCAGAAGCTCACCAGAATATCAAGAATTATTAGCTTCTTATAACATTTCATAAAATGGCTTTAGAAAATACCCTGATTCAGGATAAACTTACAGAAACATTTGACGCAAGTGTTTTTAACTTTCAAGAAGAAAGAGATATTTTTTCACTGGAAACTACCGCTGATAAAATCACAGCTTTAATTCTTTTTTTGAAAAATGACTCTGATTTACGTTTTCACTTCTTAACAGACTTATGTGGTATTCATTACCCGGATAACGAAATAGATCGTCAGTTTGCAATAGTATATCATCTACATAACTGGTACGAAAACAAACGTATCAGAATTAAGGTTTACCTTAATGGTGAAAAACCGGAAATAAAAACCATTTCAAATATTTTTTTAAGTTCAAACTGGATGGAAAGAGAAACTTACGATTTCTTCGGAGTTAACTTTATTGGACATCCGCAATTGAAACGTATTTTGAATATGGATGAAATGATATCGTTCCCAATGCGCAAGCAATTCCCGATGGAAGATAGTGGAAGAACAGATAAAGATGACAGATTCTTTGGAAGAACAACAACAAATTGCTAAAAAATAAATAATTCAACATTATAAAATGTCAGAACTATTATTACCACCAGAGCATCGATATGCTAAAATAATTAAGGAGAAACTAAACGAAGACGGAAGCGAGCTTTCAGTACTAAATTTAGGTCCAACACACCCGGCAACCCACGGTATTTTTCAAAATATCCTGTTGATGGATGGTGAAAGAATTCTTGAGGCTGAACCAACTATTGGTTACATTCACAGAGCTTTCGAAAAAATCGCCGAAAATCGTCCTTTTTATCAAATTACACCTCTTACAGACCGTATGAACTATTGTTCGTCTCCTATAAATAATATGGGATGGTGGATGACATTAGAGAAGCTATTAGGAATTGAAGTTCCTAAAAGAGCACAATATCTAAGAGTAATTGTAATGGAACTGGCTCGTATTACAGATCACTTGATTTGTAACTCGATTCTAGGTGTAGATACTGGTGCTTACACTGGTTTCTTGTACGTTTTTCAATTTAGAGAAAAAGTTTACGAGATTTACGAAGAAATTTGTGGTGCTCGTTTAACAACAAATATGGGAAGAATTGGTGGTTTCGAAAGAGACTGGTCACCAGAAGCTTTCCGAAAACTAGACATCTTTTTAAAAGATTTTCCTGTCGCCTGGCAAGAATTTGTTAACTTATTTGAAAGAAACAGAATTTTCCTTGACAGAACTGTAGACGTAGGTGCAATCTCAGCAGAGCAAGCAATGGCTTACGGATTTACAGGTCCAAACTTACGTGCAGCGGGAGTTGATTACGACGTTCGTGTTGCACAACCTTACTCCTCTTACGAAGATTTCGAATTTAGTGTTCCTGTTGGAAAATCAGGTGATACATACGATCGTTTCTGTGTTCGTAATGCTGAAGTTTGGGAAAGTTTAAGTATTATTCGTCAGGCACTAGAAAAAATGCCAGCCGGAAATGAATATCATGCAGAAGTTCCTGATTATTACCTTCCTCCAAAAGAAGATGTATATACTTCAATGGAATCTTTAATTTATCACTTTAAGATTGTAATGGGAGAAGTTCCTGTACCAGTTGCAGAAATTTATCACGCAGTTGAAGGAGGAAATGGAGAATTAGGATTCTATTTAGTTACAGACGGAAGCAGAACGCCATATAGATTACATTTCAGAAGACCTTGTTTCATTTATTATCAAGCATATCCTGAAATGATCAAAGGCTCTTTATTATCTGATGCAATTGTTATTCTATCAAGTTTAAACGTTATTGCCGGAGAATTAGATGCCTAAAAAATTGTAGATTTTAGTCCCGAAGCTTCGGGATAGATTGCAGATTGAAAAATCTAAAATCAGAAATCTAAAATCTAAATAAATAAAAGATTGCAGAATATGGATTACGGACAAAGATTGGAAAAATCTAAAATCTAAAATCTAAAATCTAAAATTAAGAATGGAAAGAAAACATTACAAACAAGAAATAAACATGACTGAAGCATTGATGACTCGCATCAATGAATTGATTAGTCATTATCCTGAAGACAAAAGAAAATCAGCATTATTACCTGTTTTGCACGAAGTGCAGGATGCACACGATAACTGGTTAAGTACAGAGCTGCAGGATAAAGTTGCTGAAATTTTGCACATCAAACCAATTGAGGTTTACGAAGTGGTTACTTTTTATACCATGTACAACCAAAAGCCAATTGGAAAATACATGTTCGAATTCTGCCAGACTTCTTGTTGTTGTTTAAATGGTGCCGAAAATTTAATGGATTATACTTCTGAAAAATTAGGTATTAAAATGGGCGAAACAACTCCGGATGGAATGTTTACCATTGCCGGTGTAGAATGTTTAGGTGCTTGCGGATATGCTCCGATGATGCAGTTAGGTGATTTCTACAAAGAAAAATTGACAGAAGAAAAAATCGATCAGTTAATCGCTGATTGCAGAGATGATAAAATAATATTACACGATAAATAATATGTCACAAAAAATATTATTAGATAAAATCAATGTTCCTGGTATTAAAACCTACGAAGTATATCGCCAAAATGGTGGTTATGCATCTGTAGAAAAAGCTTTAAAAACACTTACACCAGACGAAGTTGTTGAAGAAGTAAAAAAATCAGGGCTTCGTGGTCGTGGTGGTGCAGGGTTCCCTGCGGGAATGAAATGGAGTTTTATTGACAAAAAATCAGGAAAACCAAGACATTTAGTTTGTAACGCCGACGAGTCTGAACCGGGAACTTTCAAAGATCGTTATTTGATGGAATTTATTCCTCACTTATTGATCGAAGGAATGATTACTTCAAGTTTTGCCTTAGGCGCTAACTTATCATATATCTACATTCGTGGAGAATATATGTGGGTTTTCAAAATTTTAGAAAGAGCAATCGCCGAAGCTAAAGCTGCAGGCTGGTTAGGAAAAAATATATTAGGTACAGGTTACGATTTAGAATTACATGTTCACTGTGGAGCCGGAGCATATATTTGCGGAGAAGAAACTGCACTTATAGAATCTTTGGAAGGTAAAAGAGGAAATCCTCGTATCAAACCACCTTTTCCAGCGGTTTCAGGTCTTTGGGCAAATCCAACTGTGGTAAACAATGTAGAAACAATCGCAGCTGTGCCTTGGATCATTAACAATTCTGGTGATGATTATGCTAAAATCGGAATCGGTCGTTCAACAGGAACTAAATTAATTTCTGCTTCAGGACATATTAAAAATCCTGGGGTTTATGAAATTGAATTAGGATTAAGCGTTGATGAATTCATGAATTCTGACGAATACTTAGGCGGAATGTCTTCTAGCAGACCTTTAAAAGCTTTTGTTCCGGGAGGATCATCTGTGCCAATTTTACCGGCTGAATTAATTTTCAAAACAGCAAATGGAGAAGATCGTTTAATGACTTACGAATCTTTAAGTGATGGTGGTTTTGCTACCGGATCTATGTTAGGTTCAGGAGGATTTATCGTTTATAATGACACTGCTTGTGTGGTACGAAACACTTGGAATTTTGCTCGTTTTTACCACCACGAATCTTGCGGACAATGTACACCTTGCCGTGAAGGAACGGGATGGTTGGAAAAAATATTATGGAGAATCGAAAACGGTCAGGGCCGTGAAGAGGATATCGAATTATTGTGGAGCATTCAAAGTAAAATAGAAGGAAACACAATTTGTCCGCTTGGAGATGCAGCAGCATGGCCAGTAGCCGCAGCAATTCGTCATTTTAGAGATGAATTTGAATACCATGTTCGTTTCCCTGAAAAAATTAGAAATAGAGATCACTTTGTTGCTGAACCTTTCTCGCAAGTGAAACATTTAGTAGGAAAACAAACAGTTTAAAATAGTTTCAAGTTTCAAGATTTTTTAGTTTCAAGTTCAACCTGAAACTTTAAATCTGAAACTACAAAAACAAAATAAAGAGATGAAAGTAACCATAGACGGTCAAAGTATAGACGTAGAACCAGGAACAACAATCCTGCAGGCTGCACGTATGATTGGTGGAGATTTGGTTCCGCCAGCCATGTGCTATTACTCAAAATTAAAAGGCAGCGGCGGTAAATGTCGTTGTTGTTTAGTTGAAGTTTCTAAAGGAAGTGAATCTGACCCAAGACCAATGCCTAAACTTATGGCATCTTGTGTAACAGGATGTATGGACGGAATGGAAGTAAACAGTAAATCTTCTGACAGAGTTATGGAAGCCCGTAAATCTGTAACAGAATTTTTATTGATCAATCACCCATTAGACTGTCCGGTTTGTGATCAGGCGGGTGAATGTGATTTGCAAAATTTAAGTTTCGAACACGGAAATCCAAAATCACGTTTTATTGAAGAAAAAAGAACATTTGAACCAGAAGATATTGGTCCAAATATTCAATTACATATGAACCGTTGTATTTTATGCCAGAGATGTGTACAAGTTGCAGATCAATTGACAGATAACCGAGTTCACGGAGTATTAGATCGTGGTGATCACGCTAATATTTCGACTGGAATTTCTAAAGCTATTGATAATGAGTTTTCCGGAAACATGATTGACGTTTGTCCTGTAGGAGCTTTAACAGATAAAACTTTCCGTTTCAAGTCAAGAGTTTGGTTTAACAAACCTTATAACGCACACAGAGAATGTACAACTCCGGGATGTTGCGGAAAAACAACAGTTTGGATGTTTGGAGGAGAAATTCAACGTGTTACAGGTCGCAAAGATGAGTATCATGAAGTTGAAGAATTTATTTGCAACTCTTGCCGTTTTGACCACAAAAATGTTAATGACTGGGTTATTGAAGGACCAAGAGAATTTGAAAAAGATTCTGTTATCAACCAAAATAACTACACTCAAAAATTAGAGAAAGTAGAAATCGCTACAGAAAAAAATATTCTTTTAGGAAGAGATATTGACCGTAAAAAAATTAGTATGGCTGAAATTCCATTAAACACAAACAACAAAAATTCTTAACGATGGTGGATGGTGCATTTATTATAGAAAAAAGTGTTGTAATTGTTGTGGTATTTGCCGTAACAATGATTATGGCGATGTACTCTACATGGGCTGAACGTAAAGTTGCGGCTTTTCTTCAGGATCGTGTAGGACCAAACCGTGCCGGATGGGGAGGATTATTACAACCTCTTGCTGATGGTATGAAATTATTTTCAAAAGAAGAATTTTTCCCAAATACACCTAACAAATTTTTGTTTGTTGTTGGACCGGCAATTGCAATGAGTACAGCTTTAATGACAAGTGCAGTAATTCCGTGGGGAGACAAATTACACGTTTTTGGACGAGATGTTATTTTACAGGCAACGGATATTAACATTGCTTTATTGTATATTTTTGGAGTACTTTCGGTTGGAGTTTACGGCATCATGATTGGTGGATGGGCTTCTAACAATAAATTCTCATTAATGGGCGCTGTTCGTGCAGCCTCGCAAATGGTTTCGTATGAAGTTCCTATGGGATTGTCAATGATTGCATTGTTAATGATGACCGGAACTTTAAGCTTAAAAGAAATCTCTTTACAACAATCAGAATGGCACTGGAATGTTTTATACCAACCTGTATCTTTCCTGATTTTCTTAATTTGCTCGTTTGCAGAAACCAACAGAACACCTTTTGATTTGGCAGAATGTGAGAATGAATTGATTGGAGGTTACCATACAGAATATTCATCCATGAAAATGGGATTCTATTTATTTGCTGAATATGCGAGTATGTTTATTTCTGCAACAATTATCTCAGTACTATTCTTTGGTGGGTATAACTATCCGGGAATGAGCTGGATGACAGAACATGCTGGAGTAAATATTGCTAATACATTAGGAATTGCAGTATTGTTTGCAAAATTATGCTTTTTCATATTTTTCTATATGTGGGTGCGTTGGACGATTCCAAGATTTAGATACGATCAATTAATGCACTTAGGATGGAGAATTTTGATACCTCTTTCAATCATTAATATTATGATTACGGGTGCGGTTATATTAAGACACGATATTGCTGCAGCTTTAGGGTTCTAAAATAAAATTGCGTAGAATTTTAGGTATCACATTTTGTGATATCTAAACAAAAAAACGGTTGTAAATTATGACCGCTGCATAACAAATAACGGAATGAGTGAAGAATTAATGATTACGGAAGGGTTCATAGTTAGCAAAATATTGCTTATTAGAGGACAAAAGGTAATGCTTGATTCTGAATTAGCCATACTTTATGGAGTAGAAACTAAGCAACTCAAAAGACAGGTTCGTAGAAATATAGAAAGATTTCCAGAAGATTTTATGTTTGAATTGACTGAAATTGAAAGCGAAATCTTGAGGAGCCAAATTGGCACCTCAAGTTGGGGAGGCATACGATATGTTAGAGATAAAAACAAAATTATCGAATCAGAGTAAAAATATCGAATTAGTCTTTACTTATCTTGATGAGTTAATGGATAAACAGGAAAATAAAATCGAAAGAACTAAAATTGGTTATAAAAAATAAATTTCATTAATACCAAAGTGTCCTAGCCCTGATAAAAGCGACATCCTTTTGTTTTTTTCTTTAAAAAATAAAAAATATAGCGGATAGCAGGACTAAGCTTCAAAATAAAAATTAAAAAAATGTCGATAGAAACTATATCATTATCGGGTAGAAAAAAGATGGTCTCTAATAAAGAGATGACTTTTTTAGAGCGAATGTATCTTGTGGCGATTGTGAAAGGATTGCTTATCACTCTTAAACACTTATTCACAAAAAAAGTGACGATTCACTATCCTGAACAAGTGCGTGAAATGAGTCCGGTATATCGTGGTCAACACCAGTTGAAACGTGATGAGCAAGGTCGTGAAAACTGTACTGCTTGCGGATTATGTGCCTTATCATGTCCGGCAGAAGCCATTACGATGAAAGCTGCTGAACGTAAAGCTGACGAAAAACATTTATACAGAGAAGAAAAATATGCTTCGATATATGAAATCAATATGTTACGTTGTATTTTTTGTGGTTTATGTGAAGAAGCGTGTCCAAAAGATGCTATTTACTTAACAACATCAAAAGTATTGGTTCCTTCTAGTTATGAAAGAGAAGATTTCATTTTTGGAAAAGACAGATTAGTGATGCCTCTTGACGTGGCTATCAAAAATGCTCAACTTAATAATGCTAACTAAATGATACATATTCCTGATTTTGCACACGCAACAACTGTTCAAGTTATATTTTGTTTTTTAGCGTTTATCACGGTAATAACGGCTTTCCTGACTATTTTTAGCAGAAACCCTATTCACAGTGCTATTTATTTAGTGATTTGTTTCTTCTCGATTGCCGGTCACTATTTACTTCTAAACTCTCAGTTTTTAGCTATTGTACATATTATAGTCTATTCCGGAGCAATTATGATTTTGTTCCTTTTTACGATTATGTTGATGAATTTAAATGAACAACGAGACGTACACCGCCCTAGAATTACACGTTTAGGTGCTATTGTTTCTTTCTGTTTGATTTGCATTGTATTGATTGCAATTTTTATCAATTCGAAACCAATTGTTGGCGCTTACGATTCAACCGGTGAAGATTTTCAATCTATAAAAGTACTTGGTAAAATATTATTGAACGAATATATGGTTCCCTTTGAATTTGCATCTGTATTACTTTTGGTTGCAATGATTGGAACAGTACTATTGTCTAAAAAAGAAAAATTAAATAAATAATGGGTAATATATTAAATCAAATAGGTATTGAGAACTACATCTTTTTAAGTGTTGTACTTTTCTGTATTGGTGTTTTTGGTGTATTGTACAGACGAAACGCTATTATCGTTTTCATGTCTATCGAAATCATGTTGAATGCTGTTAACCTTTTATTTGTTGCTTTTTCAACGTATCATCAAGACGCGCAAGGACAAGTTTTTGTATTCTTCTCGATGGCAGTTGCAGCAGCAGAAGTTGCAGTTGGATTGGCTATTTTAGTTTCGATCTTTAGAAATTTAGGTTCGATTAGTATCGATAATTTAAAAAATTTAAAAGGATAAATGGAAATGGATACCAATTTAGCTCTTGTTTTAGTATTAGCTCCTTTTTTAGGATTTTTAATCAATGTTTTCTTTGGAAAAAGCTTAGGAAAAACAGTTTCGGGAATTATCGGAACTGCCGCTGTTGTAGTTTCATTTGCTGTAACATTATTCTTTTTCAATCAAATTACTCAAACTGAAAAAGCCATTCAAATAACTTTATTTGACTGGATTCAGATTAGTAATCTTCACATCAATCTTGGATTTTTATTAGATCAGTTGTCATTACTTTGGTTGCTTTTTGTAACCGGTATTGGTTCATTGATACACTTATACTCTATTAGTTACATGCATGATGATGAGAATATGCACAAATTCTTCTCTTATTTGAATTTGTTTGTGTTTTTCATGATTACGCTTGTTATCGGAAGTAACTTATTAGTTTTATTTATTGGCTGGGAAGGTGTTGGACTTTGCTCTTATTTATTAATTGGATTTTGGTATAAAAACCAGGATTACAATGATGCTGCGAAAAAAGCTTTCATTATGAACCGAATTGGAGATTTAGGTTTATTAATCGGAATGTTCATTATTGGTTCAATGTTCTCGACTTTAGATTATGCTACTTTAAAAACAGCCATTGCCGGAACAACAAATCTTAATTTACCATTACTTTCTTTAGCTGCTTTATGTTTGTTTATTGGAGCTTGTGGTAAATCAGCACAAATTCCGTTATACACTTGGTTGCCGGATGCGATGGCGGGACCAACTCCTGTTTCTGCATTGATTCACGCTGCGACTATGGTTACAGCCGGTATCTTTATGGTAACAAGATTAAACTTTGTATTTGATTTAGCTCCGGATGTTCAAACTGTTATTGCGGTTATTGGAGCTATTACTTCATTAGTCGCTGCAACAATTGGTTTAGTTCAAACCGATATTAAAAAGGTTTTAGCTTACTCTACTGTTTCTCAATTAGGTTTAATGTTTCTAGCGTTAGGATTTGGTGCTTATGAAGTTGCCGTTTTCCACGTTATTACTCATGCCTTCTTTAAAGCTTGTTTATTCTTAGGTTCAGGATCTGTAATTCACGGATTGCATGGAGAACAGGATATGCGAAAAATGGGAGGTTTGCGTAAAGCAATGCCAGTTACTTTCTGGACAATGTTAGTGTCTTCATTAGCAATCTCAGGAGTTCCGTTTTTCTCCGGTTTCTTTTCAAAAGATGAAATCTTGTTAACGGCTTTCCACCATAACATTCCATTGTATGTTGTTGGATCTATTGCATCCATTATGACTGCTTTTTATATGTTCCGATTAATGTTCCTGACTTTCTTTAAAGATTTTAGAGGAACTGAAGAACAAAAACATCATTTACATGAAAGCGATGGTTTAATCACTTTTCCTTTAATGATTTTAGCCGTTCTTGCTACTTTTGGCGGACTAATTAGTTTACCAGGAAATAGCTGGTTAAATGAATATTTAGCACCTCTTTTCATAAAAGCAGCGGGTGAAGAACACCATTTAGGCGCAACAGAATATACTTTAATGGGAGTTGCCGTTTTAGGCGGATTATTAGGTATTTTGATTGCTTACATTAAATACTTCAAACAAGACAATGTTCCTGAATCTGACGAAAACATTACTGGTTTAGCTAAAGTTCTTTATAACAAATATTATGTTGATGAAGCTTACGATGTAATATTCGTTCGTTCTATCAACGCATTATCAAGATTCTTTAGAGACAGCATCGAAACAGGTTTGTCTGCTCTTGTTTTCGGATTAGGAAAAGTAACCAATGAAATAGGTTTTCAAGGTAAAAAACTACAAAGCGGAAGCATAGGATTATATCTTTTTGCTTTTGTTTTAGGTCTTTGTGCCATTGTTTCCTATATATTTTTAGCTAAATAATTTTACAACTATGAACGTTTCTCTTATATTAATTATTCTTTTAATTGGTGCATTTGCCACTTATTTTGTTGGTGACAAACTAGCATCAAAAGTAGCTTTGTTCTTTAGCTTAATCGCTTTAGGTTGTTCAATTGTTTTATTAAATCATTTTTGTGCGGGCGAAAACATCAGTGTAATCAATGCATGGATAACGCAGCCTAAAATTTCATTTGCTCTAAATGCTGATGGTTTGGGTATGGCAATGCTTTTGTTAACTGTTGCTTTAACGCCAATTATTATATTCTCTTCTTTTGGAAATGAATACAAAAATGCAAAAGGTTTTTATGCTTTGATTTTATTTATGGCCTTTGCAATGACAGGAACTTTCCTTGCGGCAGATGGTCTTTTATATTATATTTTCTGGGAGTTAGCACTTATTCCTATTTACTTCATTGCTCTTATTTGGGGTAATGGTGATGCAGAAGAACGTAGAAAAGCAGTAATTAAATTCTTTATTTACACACTTGCAGGATCTTTATTCATGCTCGTTGCTTTTATTTACTTGTATACAAAAGCCGGAAGTTTCCTTATTGAAGATTTATACAAATTAAATTTATCTGCAAGTGAGCAGCTTTGGATATTCTTAGCATTCTTTTTAGCTTATGCCATTAAAATTCCAATTATCCCTTTTCATACTTGGCAGGCAAATGTATACCAAAAAGCACCAACTGTTGGAACAATGCTTTTATCCGGTATTATGCTAAAAATGGGATTATATAGTGTTATTCGCTGGCAATTGCCAATTGCGCCTCTTGCTGCAAAAGAATACATGAATATTTTTATCGCTTTAGGAATTGCAGGCGTTATCTACGGATCAATTGTCGCTTTAAGACAAAAAGACTTGAAGAAATTGTTAGCTTATTCTTCTCTTGCACACGTTGGATTAATTGCTGCAGGAACGTATACTTTAACAATTGATGGTTTACGCGGAGCTGTTTTACAAATGATTGCTCACGGTTTTGTTGTTGTAGGATTGTTTTTTGCTGCTGAAATTATCTTTAGAAGATTCGAAACAAGAGAAATCAGCGAAATGGGTGGAATTCGTATTCAATCTCCAAAATTTACTTCAATGTTTTTAATTTTGGTATTAGCTTCTGTTGCTTTACCAAGTACTTTTAACTTTGTTGGAGAATTTACAGTTTTGTATAGTCTTTCTCAAATTAATATTTGGTTTGCTGTTTTAGGCGGAACAACTATTATTTTAGGAGCTTATTATATGCTTAAAATGTTTCAAAATGTAATGTTGGGCGAAACAAACCCTAAAACTTTTGCAGATGTTTCGGTTAACGAAGGAATTTCATTAGTCGTAATTATTGCTGTATTAGTGTTCTTCGGATTTTATCCAAAACCAATTACAGATTTGATTACACCAAGTTTAGAAACGATTTTAAACGTTATCAATAAAAATTAATATTTTAAATAAAAATAAAGTAGGACATCAGTAGTTTTGGTTTCCTAAATCAAAAAAGCAAAAATGAATACATTAATAGCAATTACGGGATTGGGTATTTTCTGCCTATTATTTGAAATTCTTAATTTAAGAAAAGCCATTGTTCCAGTAACAATAGTAGGTCTATTGGCTGTCTTGGCTCTTAATTTTTCGGAATTTGGATCGACAGGAAGTTACTATAACAATATGATAACAGTGAGCAAATTCTCAACTGCATTTTCGTCATTGTTTATTATCCTGACTATTTTTCTGGTTGCATTAAGCCATAATTTTTACGAGAACCATCCAACTAAAATCTCCGATTTTATTGCTATAAAAGTATTTTTATTAGCTGGTGGTGTTGCTATGGTTTCTTTTGGAAACCTTGCTATGTTTTTCTTAGGAATCGAAATTTTATCTATTGCATTATATGTATTAGCAGCAAGCGAGCGTTTAAACTTAAAAAGTAACGAAGCGGGTATGAAATACTTTTTGATGGGATCTTTCGCATCTGGAATTATTTTATTTGGAATTTGTCTGATTTACGGAGCAATGGGAAGTTTTGATGTTGCTGAAATTCATGAAAGTTCTTTATCTGCAGAATTGCCAATCTGGTTCCCTATTGGAATGATCTTAATGATTATTGGTATGTTCTTTAAAATCGCTGCTGTTCCTTTTCACTTTTGGGCTCCTGATGTTTACGAAGGTTCTCCGGCATTAACAACTGCTTTGATGAGTACGTTGGCTAAAGTTGTAGCAATTGCAACACTTTATAAATTAATTGAGGGATTAAATTTTATTCCATCTCTGGATAATCAGGATCTTTTAGGAACATTCGAAAATATTATTGTAACGATATCCATTGCCTCGATGACCGTTGGAAATATCATGGCGTTGCGTCAGGTTAATGTAAAACGTATGCTGGCGTTCTCAGGAATTTCGCATGCAGGTTTTATGTTAATGACTTTCCTAAGTATTGCAACTTCAGCAGGAGTTTTACTTTATTATACTGCAGCTTATGCATTAGCCGGAATTGCAGCTTTTAGTGTTATTTTATACGTTTGCAAAAATCAGGATAATGAAGATATTACCAATTTTCATGGTTTAGGAAAAACTAATCCGTTGTTGGCAGCAATATTAACAGGTTCATTGTTATCAATGGCTGGTATTCCAATCTTCTCAGGATTTTTTGCAAAATTATTTTTATTCAACCAAACGATACAGGCAGGTTATATTGCTTTAGTAATAGTAGCAGTTATCAACTCAATTATTAGTGTTGGTTATTATTTCAAATTAATTTTGGCGATGTATTCTAAAGAACCTAACGAAGAACGTACCGGAAAACCATTTCTTATTTATGCTGTTGCCATAATTTCAATTGCATTAAATATTGCTTTAGGATTATTCCCTTCATTAGTTTTAGATTTATTGAAATAGAAAATTCTACTCAAAATATACATAAATCCATCCGCAATAAACGGGTGGATTTTTTATTTAAATACTAATCTAATTCAGAAGAAAAAATCATGTTAAAAAAAATACAGAAGTAATCGCACATCAAAAAAACTCCATATATTTGGACACAATTAAATGTTTTAAACTATGAACTTCAATTCAAAAAATCCATTTTTAAGCAACAAGCGTTTTTCATCAAATGCTGTATCAAAAGCTCAAGAAGTACACGAAGCACAAATTATTGATTACAATCAGGAAATGAGTATTTCGGGTACAATCAACAAAACTGCTATTCTATTTTTAATTTTATGCGGAGCTGCTATGGTAACATGGTGGATGGCATTTAACGGAATGAATGCAATGCTTCCAACAATTGGTGGTGCTATTGTAGGTCTTATTTTAGTTGTAATCTCAGCATTTAAACCACAATATTCTCCTTATTTAGCTCCTGGTTACGCCTTATTTGAAGGGTTATTTATTGGAGGAATATCTGCTATTTTTGAAGCCATGTATCCTGGAATTGTAATCAACGCTGTTGGAGCGACTTTAGTTACTTTTTTAGTTTGTTTAGGTTTATATAAATTTAAAATTGTAAAAGTAACCGAGCAATTCAAATCAGTAGTTGTTGCTGCTACTTTGGCAATCGCAACTTATTATTTAATTTCATGGCTGGTATCAATGTTTACAAGCTTTACTCCTGTACATTACGGAAATTCTATGATGAGTATTGGTATTAGTGTATTTGTAATTGTTGTTGCCGCTTTAAATTTATTCTTAGATTTCGATCAAATCGAAAAAGGAGTACAACAAAGAATGCCTAAATTTATGGAATGGTATGGTGCAATGGGCTTAATGATAACGCTGGTTTGGTTGTACATTGAGTTTTTAAGATTATTATCAAAACTATCCCGTAAAAATTAATTCTTTTACATAAAAAATAGAAAGCCTTTTTGAAATTCAAAAAGGCTTTTTTTGTGGCAAAAACCTACATAATCAGATCAAAGTTTTGTCCGGAAAATTTACATAAAAAGGTATTCGATTTATGCCATTAATTCTATAGAAATTAAATTTCACTTCTTTTAATTCTTACTTAAAGATCTTTCTTCACTTAAAAATTTGACAAAAATATATTTTTAACTACTACCGCGACTTAAAAATATAAAAATTAACACTATTTTTCTTTGTTTTTATGTTGCATTCTAACGAGACATGAAAATACTTCAATCATAGATTAAAGTTCTAAAAATTAAAATAAACGAAACTGAAAACTGTAGTAAAAATAATACTTACGGAAGATTTATATAAATATGTAATAAATTACATTTAATGCAATTTATTACAAAATATATAAATTAATTATCATTTTTTTATTATATATGTTTTTTTAAGATAAAATAATTTTGAATATCGAAATTTTACTTATTTTTGTGTAATCGATTACAATAAAACCACTTTTTGTAATAGTTTAATAACCACAAAATTTATTTTACTAACTTAAACTAAACATTATGAAAAAAAACTTACTTATTTTAGTTTTTATGTTCCTTGCTGCTCAAACTTGGGCGCAGCAAATTAATGAAGCCTCCGGCTGGCTCGAATCTGTTTTTGTAACATGGCAGCCTGTTAGCAATGCACAATCTTACAATGTGTATTATACCGGAAACGGTTTTACAGATAAAAAAATTGAAGATCAGCTTATTCGTAGTTATGGCACTTATTTTCGCGCTGACATTCCCGGATTAAAAGCCGGTGCTTACACCGTTAAAATTAAACCAGTTATCTCAGGAGTAGAAGGCTCAGGCACAACAACCGGCAGTTTAACAGCTGTTGCACAAGATCGTAATGGTTTTGCATTTGAAAGCGGTAGAGTTCCTGGCGGATACAAAGCCGATGGAACTCCAAAAGATAATGCTGTAATCGTTTACATTACACAAAACACAAAAAATACGGTATCTATGAATATTACAGGCGCAAGCGCGAATCCTTGCGTTGGCTTGCAAAATATTTTATATGCTATAAAAAAAGGCAAAGATACGCGTCCGTTTATTTTTCGTTTAATCGGAAATATTACTGACATGACCGTTATGGAAGGCGGAGACGTCGTTATCGAAAACGCAAACAATGCTGCAAGTTACGTAACTATTGAAGGTGTAGGAACAGACGCTGTTGCAAATGGATGGGGAGTGCGACTTAAATCAGCATCAAATATAGAAGTTAGCAATCTTGGTTTTATGAATTGCAACAGTACTGCCGGCGATAATGTTGGAATGCAACAAGATAACGATCACGTTTGGGTTCACAACTGTGATTTATTCTATGGAAATGCAGGAAGTGACGCAGACCAAATTAAAGGTGATGGCGCTTTAGACAATAAATCATCAACTTATATCACATTGTCATACAATCACTTTTGGGATAACGGAAAAGCAAGCCTTTTAGGCTTGAGCGAAGATACTACAACTGGTTTATATATTACATATCACCATAACTGGTTTGATCATTCTGATTCACGTCATCCTCGTGTTCGCTTCTATTCGGCACATGTTTATAACAATTATTACGACGGAGTTTCAAAATATGGCGTCGGATCAACTATGGGATCGTCAGTTTTTGTAGAAGGAAATTATTTCCGCAACAGTAAACATCCTATGATGACATCTTTACAGGGAACTGATATTTGGGATGAAGCAAATCAGGTAAATAATGCCGGAACAATGGGAACATTTTCCGGAGAAGCCGGAGGTTCAATCAAAGCATTTAATAACACTTTTGATGCTTCAAACGGAACAAATAACATGCGTTTTGTCGCTTATAATGATCCGAATCCTTTATATAACATTTCAGGTAAAATTAGCTCGGCAACAGATTTTGATGCTTATGTAGCAACATCAAGAGGTGAAACTGTAAGTAGTGCTGTTAAATCTAAATCTGGTGCAAACACTTATAATAATTTCGATACCGATGCAGCTTTATATGTCAAAAATCTAGTTGTGGATCAGCCTGCTGTTGCCAAAACTAAAACATCGCAATATGCAGGACGTGTTTCGGGAGGTGACTTAAAATGGATTTTTAATAATGCAACAGACGATACATCTTCTCTTGTAATTACAGCATTAAAATCTGCACTTACCAATTATACAGGAACATTAGTTGCAGTGCAAGGCGAAGGAAATCCCCCTGCAAGTAACCAAACTTTAACATCAACAGCAAACAACAACCAATCAGTTACGAGCGGAACTTCGATCGCTACTATTGTTTTTACCTGGGGAGGAGATGCAACCGATGCAACTGTAACAGGATTGCCTGCATCTGGAATTAGTTTTGTAAAAAATGCAACAGCTAAAACCATCACAATTACAGGAACACCAACAGCAACGGTATCTTATTCTATCGCTACAACAGGGACAGGAGGAACTCCGGCAACAGGATCCGGAACTATAACTGTTACTGCAGCAGGATCACAAACGCTGACTTCACCAGCAAACAACAACCAAACTGTTGCGAGTGGCACTGCCATAGCCTCAGTTGTATACACATGGGGAGGAACTGCAACTGATGCAACTGTAACAGGATTACCTGCATCCGGAATTAGCTTTGTAAAAAATACAACAGCTAAAACAATCACAATTAGCGGTACACCAACAGCTACAGTATCTTACTCAATTGCTACAACAGGAACATCGGGTTCTCCTGCAACAGGATCCGGAACTATAACAGTAACAACGGGAACGCCAGCCGGAAATGAAATACATAATTTTACAGCTTCCGGAAAAACAAGTTCTTTTTATACTATAACCGGAAATCTTTCTACAACAAAAGGAACAGTAACATACAACGGCTTAACATTGACACAATGCCTTAAAATTGAATCTTCTACGAGCATCACTTTTACAACAACTCAGGCAAGTACGCTTACTCTGGTATTTGTTGAATCGGCAGCAACAATTAAAGTAGACAATGTAGATAAAACTGCTTCTGGAGGTATTGTGACCGTTTCACTTGCTGCAGGAAGTCATACAATAGCAAAAAAAGACACAGCTAATTTATTCTATATGAGTACTGTTTATAATTCTGGTACGCTTCGTGTTGCCAAAGTAGAAATTATAAGTGATACAGAATCAAAAGTATTCTTATACCCAAATCCGGCATCTGGAACTTTGTATTTATCTGACAATAATCAGAAAGTAGAAAAAGTTTTGATCTACAATATCTTCGGATCTCTTGTGAAAATAATTCAGAAAGGAAGCGAAAGTGCAGATATAAGCCAATTAAACTCCGGAACTTATTTAGCAAAAGTTTTCACGGCTGATGGTTCTTTCACCCAAAAAATTATTAAAAACTAAATACTAATCTATTCCTAAAATTAAAGGCTTCCAAAATTTGGAAGCCTTTTTATATTTAGTCAATTTGAATCCTGTATTACAAATCAAATTTAATTCCTTGTGCCAATGGTAAACTTGTCGTATAATTAATGGTATTGGTTTGACGGCGCATGTAAATTTTCCAGGCATCAGAACCCGATTCACGTCCACCTCCAGTTTCTTTTTCCCCACCAAAAGCGCCGCCAATTTCAGCGCCAGAAGTTCCAATATTCACATTTGCAATTCCACAATCAGAACCAACTACAGATAAAAATCTTTCAGCTTCACGCAGATTATTTGTCATAATAGCCGATGATAATCCCTGTCCTACTCCATTTTGAATTTCGATTGCATTATCAACATCTCCCGAATATTTAATTAGATATAAAACCGGGGCAAATGTTTCGTGCTGTACAATCGCAAATGAATTTTGCGCCTCAGCAATTGCAGGTTTTACATAACAGCCGCTTTCATAACCTTCACCGGAAAGCACACCGCCTTCAACTAAAATTTTTCCACCTTCGGCAACAACTTTGTTTAAAGCAATAGCATACATTTCGACTGCATGCGTATCAATTAGCGGTCCAACGTGATTATTTTCGTCAAGCGGATTTCCAATTCGTAATTGTTTATAAGCCGCAACCAAAGCATCTTTTACTTTATCATAAATACTTTCATGAATAATTAGTCTTCGCGTTGATGTACAACGTTGTCCAGCCGTTCCAACAGCTCCAAAAACAGCACCAATTACCGTCATTTTTATATCCGCATCAGGAGTGACAATAATGGCATTATTTCCACCTAATTCTAAAAGAGATTTTCCTAAACGTCCCGCAACCTTTTGCGCAACGATTTTTCCCATTCGGGTTGAACCTGTCGCAGAAATTAACGGAATTCGTATATCAGCCGTCATCAATTCTCCTATTTGATAATCACCATTAATCAAACAAGAAATTCCTTCCGGTAAATTATTTTCTTTAATAACCTGCGCTATAATATTTTGACAGGCAATACCGCATAAAGGTGTTTTTTCAGAAGGTTTCCAAACACAAACATCACCCGAAATCCATGCCAAAGCCGTATTCCACGACCAAACTGCAACCGGAAAATTAAATGCCGAAATAATCCCAACAACTCCCAATGAATGATATTGCTCATACATACGGTGTCCGGGTCTTTCTGAATGCATTGTTAAACCGTGTAATTGTCTTGATAAACCAACCGCAAAATCACAGATATCAATCATTTCCTGAACTTCTCCATAACCTTCCTGCAACGATTTTCCCATTTCATAAGAAACCAATTTACCAAGAGCGTCTTTATTTTGGCGCAATTTTTCTCCAAACTGACGTACAATTTCTCCACGTTGTGGCGCAGGAATCAATCGAAATGTTTTGAAAGCTTCTGTTACAGCCTGCATTACTTTTTCGTAATCTTCCTGAGTTGACATTTTTACCGAAGCAATCAATTTTCCGTCAACCGGCGAAAAACTATCTAAAATTCCTCCAGACGAAAAATTATTGATACCAGTTGATGTTCCTTCATTTATCAATTTGATGCCCAATTTATCCAGAGCCTCATTCATTCCAAATTGCGATGCTATTGTTGTCATTGTAACTTTTTTGGTTAAAATTGTTATATTTTTATGTAAAGATATTGTTTTCGACTAGAAATACAATCTAAATGAGATTTTAAAATAAACGTAAATTTAGGGTTATTTGATATGAATTTCAGAAATAAGCGCCTATTTATTCACTTTAATTAATGAAATTTGTATCACAAAAATATCCAGACATGACCATTATCAACAAACTTTTAATTTGTTTCTTTTTAATTTCCTTTAATGCATTTTCTCAGAAAGAACAAAAATCTTCTTTTCAGATTGTTCCTTTAGGGACAAAAGGCGGAATTGATGAAAAAAATTTATCGGCTTATTTAATTGCTCCAACGAATACAAAAGATTTCATTTGCCTGGATGCAGGAACGGTAAATGCCGGAATCGAAAAAGCAATTGACAACAAAGTTTTTAAAGTTTCAACAAGTGAAGTTTTAAGAAAATATATAAAAGGATATTTAATTTCGCACGCACATTTAGATCATGTTTCCGGCTTAATTATAAATTCACCTGCCGATTCTTCAAAAACAGTTTACGCTACAAATAAATGCATGGAAATGATGGAAAACCATTATTTCAACGATCAAACCTGGGCTAATTTTGGCGATCAGGGAGTTGGAGTTCCGCTCAAAAAATATCATTTCCAGACTTTAAATATCGGAGAAGAAACTCCTTTAACAAATACCACGATGACAGTTAAAGCATTTCCGCTAAGTCATGTCAATCCTTTTGAAAGCACTGCTTTTCTAATCAAAAATGAAGATAATTATGCTTTATATCTTGGCGATACAGGTCCAGATACTGTAGAAAAAAGCAATTATTTACGTGATTTATGGACCGCAATTGCGCCACTTATTAAAACAAAACAATTAAAAGGAATTTTGATTGAAGTTTCATTCCCAAATGAGCAGCCGGACAAATTTTTGTTTGGTCATTTGACGCCTAATCATTTAATGCAGGAAATGCATGTTTTAGAAGAATTATCCGGGAAAGATTCTTTAAAAGGTTTCAAAATTATTATTACACATTTGAAACCTCCAACTAAAAATATTGTAAAAATTAAAGAGCAATTAAAAACCCAAAATGATTTGGGATTGAAAATTATTTATCCGGAACAAGGTAAGAGATTTGAATTGTAACTAATCGTTATAATAAAGTAAACGAATATTAAAATTATGTGTTTGTAAGTTAATTTTTATAAATTTGTGATTAAATTATCTCATGAATGAAAATTATTTGGTCAAAAGAAGCAAAAAACGCGTTTTATAATAATCAAGGATATTTAGAACAAAATTGGAATTCGGTGATAGCTCAAAAATTCGTTGCCGAAGTTGTACATACCATTAATTTAATAAAGAATAATCCGCATTTAGGAAAATATAAAATTGATTTACGATGTAATGAAATAGTAATTTCAAAACACACATCTTTATATTACGAAATAAGAAATGATTCTATTTTTATATTTAATTTACAGGATAATCGTCAAAAGCCATTACAATTTTTGAACTTATAATTTTATAGCATTTTTTTGCTTTTCAACTCAAGCAACATTTCTTCATGAGTAATGAAATCTCCATTTTCAATATCACGTCTACCTTGTTCAATTCCTTTGATCAATTCCATTCTAAAATTTTCTTCTGGAGAAAGTATTTTTGCAATAGAAAGCATTTCGTCCGGAGTAAAAGTATGAGTCTTTAACTTTCTATAAAAAGTAGGACTAGGTATACCTGCTTTTTCAATAATATGCGTTTTTTTAAATGGAGACTTATCTATTAAATCCTCGATACTATTTACTATATTCTTATATGTGATAATTTCCTGTATCATTTATGAATTGTTTTTATATCATTTCTGATACAAATGTACTCATATTTTGATCAACCAGACGAATTAAATTAAAAACTTTGAGGTAAATAGCAGGAATATTCTTTCTTATATATCAACAAAATTCAATCGTTACGTTTGTAAACCTGACAGGTTTTAAAAACCTGTCGGGTTTGAATTGTGTATATCTAATTTTATTTCTTCGCAACAAATCTAGGATCAGTTTCCATTACAGTTCCACATTTATCGCAGGTTCTTAAATCTTCAGAATTATAGAAATGTTCGAAATGCGGCAAGAAGTCTTTTTCGATATTATGAAGTTCAAAAAACACTTCATAAAGTTTATGATTACAGTTATCGCAATGCCAAAGCAAACCATCTGTATATCCTTTTCCGGCACGTTTGCGCTCAATCACCAAACCTATTGACCCCTCAGAACGAACTGGCGAATGCGGAATTTTTGCAGGATGAAGGTACATATCTCCGGCATTTAATTCCATTTCTTTACGCTCACCATCTTCCTGAATCACCACTTTTATACTTCCTTCAAGTTGATAAAAAAGTTCTTCGGTTTCATTATAATGATAATCTTTTCGAGCATTCGGACCCGCAACAATCATTACAATATAATCACCGGAATCTACATAAAGGTTTTTATTTCCAACAGGTGGTTTAAGTAAATGACGGTTTTCGTCTATCCATTTGGTAAGGTTGAAGGGTTTTGCAATTGCCATTTTTTAAGGTACTAAGTTTCTAAGTAGCTAAGTTAATGAAAAGTTTTCAGTCTCAGTTTACAGTATTCAGTATTCAGTCACAGTTTTCAGTTTTCAGTAAGTTGCGACTGTAAACTGTGACTGTAAACTGTGACTGTAAACTATAAACTGCGCATTATTTCTTCTCTTTTATCAAATAAATATAAACCGGAAAGTGATCACTAAAACCTACTTCTGTCAAAGTGTGTCGTAACGGATATCCTTTATATTTTCCTGAAGTCTGAATAAGATAAGATCTGTTGAAAATGCCTGCTTTCCAGAATTTAAATGATTCAAAATCCGGTTTTATCAAAGATTCAGTTATAATAATCTGATCAAAAATATCCCAGGAATCTCGAAATGCCAAAGTTCCCATTCCTTTATAAAACATTTCTTCAAAAGGATTAAAAACACCAAATTCAGGAACTTCCGCTCTTTTTGCTTTTGCGCCCAAAGCTTCCTTTATGCTTTTATTATAAGGCCCGTCATTAAAATCTCCAAGTGTAATCACTTTTGCATTTGGATTTATACGCTGCAGCGAATCGATGATTTTTCGATTGAGTTTTCCGGCTTCTTCACGAAATTTACTCGAAGCTTTTTCTCCGCCCGATCGCGAAGGCCAGTGATTGACAATAATACTGATTTCTTCCCCTTCTAAAAATCCGGTTACCAAAAGCTGATCTCTAGTAAAGATTCGGTTATTCTGAGGTATTATTTGTGCTTCTTCATTGTCAGTTTCCTCCTTTTTTTCCTCTTTTAAAACCTCTTTATTTTTGTAGATATATAAAGGTATGTTTGAATATGTCGCAGGTTTAAAATATTTCTTCTGATACAATAATGCCACATCGATTCCGCGTTTATCCGGCGAATCAAAATGAATAATTCCGTAATCGTAATTCGCTATTTTAGATTGTTTGATTAAATCTTCGAGAACACCTCTGTTTTCAATTTCAGATCCGCCAATTAATGTTGGTGCATTTAGATTTTCCGGCGTTCCAATATCAGATAAAACTCTGGAAAGGTTTTGTAATTTTTGCTGGTATTTTTCATGCGTCCAGTTTTGAATTCCCTTTGGCGTCCATTCATCATCGTGCGTTGTTGGATCATTTATAGTATCGAAAAGATTTTCGAAATTATAAAAAGCTACCGTATGAATCGTGTATTTTTTAGATTGAGCGTGAACAATTAAACCTAAAAAAAGGAATACTAAACAGAACTTTAATTTTGGCGTGTACATATACTTTGATTGAATAAAGCTCTAAAGTAAAGCATTAATTTATTTGTAAGAAATTTATACGTATTATAATTTTCGTTTAACTTTTTTTATTTCAAATTGTCTTGTAACTTGCTGACTCAATTTCCCGAATCAAAAAATGAAAAAAATCCTTTTTTCCGTAGTATTATTTATCTTTTCAATTAGTTTTTACAGCCAAAAAAATAGTGCATTTGCAGAAACTATCTTGGTAAAACATCATATTCCTGAGTTGGCTTATGCTGTTATTTCGTCAGATTCCATTTTTGAAATTCAGGTTATAGGCAATCAACGAATTAACACCAATTTTAAAGCCAATCTTAATGACAGATTTCGTTTAGGATCTATAACAAAAACTATTACAAGCTATTTGGCAACGGTTTTGGTTAAGCAAGGAAAGATAAAATGGAATACTAAATTCTTTGATTTATATCCGGAACTAAAATCAAAAAGCAATCCCGAAACCTACAATTTTACTTTACAGGATTTTATAACTTTTAGGGCTAAACTTAGTATTTGGTCTTATGGCAATGAAACTCCAACAAAAGACGAAATTAAAGGAAACGATCAGCAACAGCGTTATGAGTTCATAAAGTGGTTTTTTCAGCAAAAAATACCTGTAAAAAAACAAGATGTTTATTGGTCAAATCCAAGTTATGTTGCCGCCGGACTTATGCTTGAAAAAGCTACCGGAAAAACCTATGAAGCTTTAGTAAACGAATTAGGCAAAAGTCTACAAATCGATTTTGATTTTGGGCAGCCTAATGTAAAAAATATAAATGAGCCCTGGGGACATAATGAAAATTTAGAGGCCGAAAAACCTGCGTTGAATTATAAGCTTAATTGGCTTTCGTCAGCAGGAAATATAAATGTTAATTTGCCTGATTATTGTAAATTTACACAAATGCAATTGCAGGGTTTATTAGGAAAATCAAAAATATTGAGTGCTGATGATTTTAATAAAATGCATTATAGTTTGCCTGAATATTCATTTGGATGGGAATCTGAAATTAAAGAGAAAAATAATTTGAGATATTCTTTTCATACCGGAAGTCCGGGAACTTTTTTAACCAAAGTGTATATTTGTCCCACAATAAACAAAGCTTTTATTCTGTTTGCCAATGTACAGTCTGAAGAAGCTGATAAAGGATTATTGATACTTTTAGAAGAATTACAAAAAAATTACGGTGGTTAATATTCAATCCAGAACTTTAAAAAATAATTTATAATTTTAAGCAAAAGAAAAAATATGAAAACGAAAAATTTCCGTCACATGAAGAAACACTTTGCTTGCTATAAATTCGTATTTCTTATTTTTGCTTTTCAATCATTCACCTGTCAATCCCAACAAAACATGATAACACCACCTTATTTACAAAAAGGAGATACCGTAGCAATTTTGGCAACTGCCAGAAAAAACATCGATGATAATCTAAAACCAACAATCGATTTATTGCACAGTTGGGGTTTAGAAGCCGTTGTTGGAACTACAATTGGACTTGATTTTAATCAATTGGCAGGAACAGACGAACAACGCGCTGCCGATTTTCAGAAACAATTAGACAACCCTAATATTAAAGCAATTTGGTGTGTTCGAGGTGGTTACGGAACCGTTAGAATGATTGATCTTTTAGATTTTACCAAATTCAAACAACATCCAAAATGGATTATTGGTTTTAGCGACGTTACTGTTTTGCACAATCATTTAAATACAATGGGTTATAAATCGATTCATGGTGTAATGCCGGTAACGATTCCGCGTGCAACTCCGGCGGCTATTAGTTCTATGAAATCGAGTTTGTTTGGCGAACCTCTTTCATATACTGTTGGTCCGGATAAAATGAATCGTTTTGGAACTGCAACAGGCGAATTAGTTGGTGGAAATCTATCTATTTTATACAGTTTATTAGGTTCACAATCAGCGATAGACTGCAAGGATAAAATTTTATTTATCGAAGATTTAGACGAATATTTATATCATATTGATCGTATGATGATGAATTTGCGTCGAAACGGATGCATCGAAAACTTAAAAGGAATTGTGGTTGGTGCCATGACGAAAATGAAAGATAATGAGGTGCCTTGGGGAAAAAATGCAGTTGAAATTGTTGATGATGTTACCAAAAAATACAATATTCCTGTAATTTTTAATTTTCCTGCCGGACATATTCAGGACAACAGAGCTTTAATTATGGGAAGCACAGTTACAATTGATGTGAATGCATCCGGAAGTACTGTTTCATTTCAAAAATAATATTATCTCAGAAGTTTCTTAAACTAAGGAATTTTAAATACCACATATCCTAATCTCGCAAGACGCGAAGTCGCAAAGTTTGATTCAATTCTTTGCAACTTCGCGTCTTTGCGTACAATTATCATTTACAGCATAAAAAATTCACAATTCACAATTCACAACTCACAATTAAAAAATGGCTGAACACAACGAACTCGGAAAAAAAGGAGAAGAACTTGCTGTAGAATATCTGCTTCAAAACGGATATGAAATTCTGGATAGAAACTGGACTTTTAAGAAAGCCGAAATAGACATTATTGCGCAAAAAGAAAATATTTTAGCTGTAATTGAAGTAAAAACAAGATCTAGCACAGATTTTGGTTTACCACAAGATTTTGTGAAGGCAAAAAAGATCAAACTTCTTATAAAAGCAGTAAATGCCTACATAAACTATAGGGAAAAGGATTTTTGTGATGATATAAATATTAGATTTGACATTATGGCTATCCAGAAAAACGGAGAATCATTTGCTATTGAACATCTTACCGACGCATTTTATCATTTTTAACATAATTTTTTATTGTTATATTTGTAACAAATTGTTTTTTTATTTATATTTGCAAAGTTTTATAACAACTATTCAACTAAACCAACCCAATTAAGTTACAAAAAAAAAAGAATTATGAAAACCGTTTCTTCAATTGTAGAAAATTACATCAAGACAAAACCCTTTTTATTAAATGCGTTATCGCTCGGAATTATCAACTTAACTTCTCTTTCCCGGAACATTATGACCGAATTGGAAAGTGAATTTGGTAAGGAAGTAAAACAAGGCGCTGTTGTAATGTCGCTAAAACGACTCACAGAAGAATTAGATTTTAAATTGAACCATAAAATTAATAAGGTAATTAAGAATATTGGTGAGATTACAGTTCGTTCTGAATTAACAGATTACACATTTGCTGCTTCAGAAACCGTATTGAACAAACAAGCCGATTTAATTTCTGATATTAATGTTTTATCTGATATTTTTTATACCTCATCTCGTGGTGTAAATGAAACTAACATCGTGGTTAGTAGCAGTGTAAATCATTTGGTTGAAAAACATTTTATGCGTGAAAAACTAATTCAGAAATTAGATAATCTTGCTTCTATAACCGTAAAATTACCAAAAGAAAACATCGTCGTTCCGGGTATTTACTATTTCATTTTCCAGCGTTTAGCTTGGGAAGGAATTATTATAAACGAAGTAATTTCGACTTCAAATGAATTCACTATTTTAGTTGGTGAAGATCAGGTTGATGTTGCTTTTAAAGTTATTAAAGACCTGAAAAACTAAGTCAAAACTTAATCAATCTTCAAAAAGATTCATTCATTATATAACATCCTATTATCTTTCTAAAATAAAGATAGTAGGATTTTTTTTGGTTTATCCATTAGCAAATTAACATTTATTTTAATTCAAAATAAGAATATTCTCAATAAATATCCTTGATTATAATTAATTTATAAAATATAGCTTAAAAACCTATTAAGCTGATAAAAAGCACTTTAAGAATTACTTAACGGCATGTTTTCATAAAAACTATTAAAATATTCAGAATTAAGTTTTTTTAAATAACATTTATTGAGAATAATATTTTTATATATTTGTTAACCCGTCAGTATATCAGACAAGACATTTTGATAGTATCATAATATAATTAGATTTAATTAAAGACTAATTAAATTAATGTTAGAAGCAAATAACCATAGCGAAAAATTATTGGTGAGTGAACTCAAAAATGGCAACGAAAAAGCTTTTCGTACTCTTTTTGATTTATACTATCAGGATATCTATGGGTACAGTATTAGTATTTTAAGATCAAAAGAAGCTGCCGAAGAAAACGTTCAGGATGTGTTTATGAAAGTCTGGCAAAACCGCGAGAACTTAAATCTGGAACAATCTTTTAAAGCCTATATTTTTACAATTGCACGAAATCAGGCTTTTAACTTCTTAAATAAAGCAGCAAATGAAGCGCTGCTAAAAGAAGAAATTTTTTATGGAAGTCAGAAATCACATGAATATGGAGATTATGCTATTCGCGAAGCCGATTGCAAAAAACTTCGAAAAGAAGCCATGAAGCAATTACCGCCCAAGCGAAAGCAAATTTTTAAAATGTCACGAAAGAAAGGCATGAGTTACGAAGAAATAAGTCAGGAACTCGGCATCTCTATAAATACAGTCAGGAACCAAATGAGCAAAGCATTAGAATCGATGCGGGTCTTTTTTCAAGTTCATGACGAAATTATCTAAACCAAAATACCCTAAACCAATTAAATCACTCTTTTTGAGTGATTTTTTTTGTTTTAACCACAACGGTTTTGTCATTGCGAGGAACGAAGCAACTTCACTAACGAGAGTCATTATTGATTCAGCAAATGAGATTGCTTCGTTCCTCGCAAAGACAATCTTTGCCGGGTTTCTTGTGTGATTTCTCCCTTCGCTCGAAATGACAAAACGAGAATGACAAAAAAATGACCCAATAATAAAAAAAAATTAAAAATATTTTTCATTAAAAACGACAGCAAAATCAACACTTCACAAGTATTTCCTTGTCTCAAAAATGTTAAAGTTTAAAAATTTACAACGTTTGAGTAGTACTCAAAGTCTTTTCAACTGTATTATATAAAACCCAGACATAAAATCATTCCTAATGAATTCAAATTCTGAAATAAAAAATCTATTACAAAAGTTTGTTTTGAACCAATGTACGCCCGAAGAAACGAACGAGGTAATTGCCTATTACAAAAAAAATAAACTCACAGATGATTTTCCTTCTGTCGAAGATATTCAAAATCTTTTGGGCGAAATGCCTAAGATGAATCCGCAAACTGCAGATGACATTTTTATGAACATTTTGACTTCAACAAAAGAAAATGAAACCGTTATCCCTATTTCTGCTAAAAAATCAAATTTCAGAAAATACATTGCAATTGCTGCTTCGGTTGTTGTTTTATTGGGAATTGGATTTTTCTACAAACAAAATGTCCAAAATGAAATAGTTCAGCCAAAATTCGATTTTAAAAGTACTGATATTGTTTTGCAGTTAGAAGATGGAAAAGTTCAGATAATTCATGAAGACAATTCGGTTCAGGTTTTAGATTCGAAAGGAAATGTTGTTGGAAATCAGAACGGAAACAAATTGGTTTATGAAAACAATTCCAATTTAGAGAAAGTATCCTACAACACCATCAAAATTCCGTACGGTAAAAAATTCCAATTGCAATTATCAGACGGAACTCTTGTTCACCTGAATTCAGGAACAACTCTAAAATATCCGATAAAATTTATTGCGGGCGAAAACAGACAGGTTTTTCTTGATGGTGAAGCTTTTTTTGATGTTGCCAAAGACAAAAAACACCCTTTTATTGTCAATTCTGATAATTTGAATGTACGCGTTTTAGGAACTCATTTTAATGTTTCTAATTATCCTGAAGATGCTACAACAGATGTTGTTTTGGTTGAAGGTTCTGTAGGAATGTATAATACCAGCGAAGAATTTAATGCTGACAAAAACACGATTTTAAAACCGGGTTACAAAGGAAGTTTCAATAAAGAAAATGCCACAATTATCACCAAACCTGTTATTACAGATATTTATACTTCATGGATAAACGGTGGTCTGACTTTTAGAAATATGACTTTTAAAAATATTATTACAAAACTCGAAAGACGTTATAATGTTACAATCATCAATAAAAATGAAAAACTGGCGAACGAAAAATTCAATGCAAGTTTTAAAGAAGAATCTATAGAAAATGTAATGAGTTATTTTAATGACATTCATGGCATTAATTACACGATAAAAAACAATCAAATACTAATTAAATAACCACTAAAAACATGACAATTTATGAAACATTAAAATTACAGGAATAAAAAAATCGGAAAGAGCTGCGAACAATTTCCGATTTACTAAGTGATTGAATATAACGAATTAACTACAATCAATTAACAAAATTATGAAAAAAAAATCAAAGAATACTGGGTTTTTATACCGAGTGTTCCAAAATGACCTAAAATTGAAACTAACAACATTACTTATTTTGGTCGCCATGTTTAATATTAGAGGAAATACTTATGCCCAAAAAACAAAAGTAACCCTTGAATTAAACAATTCAACAATCGAAAAGGTTATTGAGACCATTGAACAAAAAACAGATTTCAGGTTTATTTACAAACTGAATGATATCGATCTTGACCGCGTAATTTCTATTTCTGTAAAAGATCAGCCAATAAATATTGTTTTAGACAAACTTTTTAAAGGAACTCCAACAGAATTTAAAGTTCGCGATACTCAAATTATCTTAAAAAAACCGGAATTAAGAACCGAAAATATTCAATATGAAAAACAAACTGTTTCCGGAATTATTACGGATGAAAATGGTTTGCCTTTGCCGGGAGCTTCGGTTATTGAGGAAGGAACTAAAAACGGAATGGTAACTGATTTTGACGGAAAATATAAAATTACTGTTGAAAGCAGCGCTTCTGTAATTGTTGTAACTTTTATAGGATATAAAGAAAAAAAAGTAACGGCTACCCAGGCTAATATCAATATTCAGCTTTTTCCTGATGCTACAAATTTGCAGGAAATTGTTGTAGTTGGTTACGGCGCTGTAGCTAAAAAAGATGTTACGGGAGCAGTTTCTTCAATAGCTGCAAAAGACATGAATCAGGGATCAATTGTAAATCCATTACAATTGATTGCCGGAAAAGCTGCCGGTGTAAATATTACGCAAATTGGCAGTGAACCGGGTTCAGGACCAAGTGTTCGTATTCGTGGTATTTCTTCTTTAATTGGAGGAAATGATCCTTTGGTGGTGGTTGATGGAATTCAGGGAAACATGGATTTATTAAACCAGGTTCCGCCAAGTGAGATAGAAACTATTGATGTTTTAAAAGATGCTTCGGCTACAGCCGTTTATGGTTCAAGAGGAGCGCCAGGTGTAATCATTGTAACCACAAAAAAGAATAAAGCAGGAAAAACAACTATAGAATATATTGGTTCATCATCATTAGATTTTATCCCTAAAAAACTAGATATGCTGGGTGCTGACCAATGGTGGAAAACAGCGCAGTCTTTAGGCGTGCCGGCTTCATCAAATCATGGTTCAGATACAAACTGGTATGGTCTTTTAACTCAAACCGGATTAACACAAACACATACTTTAGCATTTGGCGGAGGAACTGATAAATTTAACTACAGAGCTTCTGTAACGGCCATTTTACAAGATGGTGTCGTAATTAACTCCAGTAATAAAAAATACATTGGTCGTATTCAGGCAACTCAAATGGGTCTTGACGATAAATTAAAACTGACTTTTAATTTAACGAATGGTATTATTAATGGAAATAATACCATTGGAGACATCGGAACAGCGGCCTATATGTCTAATTTGATTACAAATGCTTATTTAATGAGACCAACAGATCCTGTTTTAAATCCTGATGGAAGTTATTTTACAGATCCTAATGTGTTTCAATATTTAAATCCTTATGCAGCTGCTCAAACAGTTACGAATGAAAAACAAGAAGATAATTTATTTGGAAGCCTGAAAGCTGATCTTGATCTGGCAAAAGGATTAACAGCCAGCTGGTTTGGAAGCTGGAGAAAAACCAACGAAATGTATGGTTATTATCTTCCTGCTGCATCAACAAATGCTTATGCAATCGATCAAAAAGGATACGCAAACATTAGAAACAAAAAACAAAATGAAAGATTGACGAATGCCAGTCTTACCTACAAAGGAACATTTGGTGTTCATAACATAAATGCACTGGCATTGTACGAATGGCAAAATCAAACGTATCAGGGAAATTATGCACAGGTAAAAGGCTTTATCAGTGATAAAACAACTTACAATGCGCTTCAGTTTGGTGATCTTTCAAAAGTTTCACCCGGCGATATGTCATCCTATAAAAATGACAGAACATTAGTGTCTTTTCTAGGCCGCGTTAATTACTCCTTGCTTAATCGTTATTTATTTACAGGAAGTTTCAGACGAGATGGAGCATCAGTATTTGGAGCAAATAACAAATGGGGAGATTTTCCATCTGCATCAGTAGCATGGCAAATAAACAAGGAGCCTTTTATGGGAACCAAAAATTTATTTAATGAACTGAAATTGCGTGTAGGGTATGGTGTAACAGGAAATCAGCAAGGTCTTCTTCCTCAAAATTCTATTGCTTTAATAGGCGAACGCGGATTGACTTATTTTGGCGGACAGCAAATCACGAATTACGGTACAAAACAAAATGATAATCCTGATTTGAAGTGGGAAACCAAAAAGCAAACCAATATTGGTCTTGACTTTGCACTTTTCGACAATCGATTAAGAGGTACTGTAGACGTTTACGATTCCAGAACAGATGATTTATTATTTGATTATACATTATCTCAGGTTAGCAACGACTATAATTCTCTAAAAGCGAATGTGGGAAGTATTTCAAATAAAGGTTTAGAAATTTCTTTGGCTTATGATGTAATCCGAACTGAAAACAGCACACTTACACTAGCGGGAAATGTTTCCTTTATGAAAAACGAAGTCCTAAATTTAAGCGGAAGTTATAATGGCGAAGCTTTAACTACTGCTTACGTAGGCTGGGGAGCTGCAAACTCTTATTTGGTAAAAGGAAAACCAGTGGGAGCATTTTATATTCTGCAATCTACAGGCGTAGACGGCAATAAGGCGGAAACCGTAGCAGATCGTGATGGAAGCGGAGGCGAAATCAATCAAAGTGCTGACAGCCCTGATCGTTATTATGCAGGTTCAGCTTTACCAACGTATACATTTGCTTTTAATCCATCTTACAAATACAAAGATTTTGATGTTTCTATGTTGTGGAGAGGTTCCGGAGGAAATAAAATCTACAATGCCCTTAATCAAAGGCTAAGCATGCTGGAAAACGTTGGTAAATCTAATGTTTTGGAAAGTGCTGTCGACAAAGGAATTGTTACTTCTACATACGCTTCTGATTTATGGTTAGAAGACGGTTCTTTCATCCGATTAGATAATATTACAGCGGGATACAGCTTCCGTTTTACTGATAAATATATTGATTCGATTCGACTTTCTCTTACAGGAAATAATTTATGGCTGATTACTAATTATACAGGTATGGATCCGGAATTAAATATAAGTGGAAGTGGTAACCCTGCAGACAACTTTGGTGGTGACAAAGGAATTTATCCCCGCACCAGAAGTATTGCATTTGGTTTAACTGTAAAATTTAAATAGTAAAAGAGATGAAAATTAAAAATATAGTATTGGCAGGAAGTATTTGCTTCCTTGCCCTGATTAGCTGTACTGATGTTAGTGAAACAGTATACGATCAATATCCTGAAGATGAGTTTTATGCAACGCCCGAAGGAACCAATAGTTTGCTGGCAAGCATTTATGCCCAAATTCCGGGAGAATTTACCAGAGATGGTTATGTTGGTGTTGGTTATGCAGGAGCAGATAATGGCTGGTATGATATGAACTGTATGTCATCAGACGAACAGGTTATTCCGCATAGAAATGACGGTAACTGGCAACAGGATTTTGCACGTTTCCATAAACACGGCTGGTTACCAAGCGAAGGTATTATCAACAATACCTGGAACTGGCTGTACAGATGTATTTTTAAAGCCAATTTAGCAATCTCCCTATTAGAAAAATCACATGCAGATCCTTCTAAAATTGCCGAAGCTAAGGTAACACGTGCTTTTTTCTATTATTTGTTGATTGATGATTTTGGAAATGTTCCTTTTTATACAGACAATGATACTCCTTCAGATAAAATTCCACAAGCAAGCCGTAAAGAAGTCTATACTTTTATTGTAAAAGAACTGACCGATAATGCCGAATTACTTTCGAATACCAAAGGTGGAGAATATTACGGAAGATTCAACAAATGGGCAGCTTATACCGTATTGGCAAAAGTATATCTTAATGCCGAAGTTTATACAGGCGAAGCAAAATGGACTGAATGTTTAGCAGCTTGTAATAAAGTAAGCGAGGGCGGATTTTCACTTCACTCCAGTGCTGCTGATGCGACTAATCCACTTGGCAATAAATACTTCGAACTATTTGGTGATGTTTCACCTCAGGATGAAACTATTTTATCTATTTATGCAACGATTGATGTTTTATCACGTAATGTTTACGCCGTGAGAAGCCTTTATGGAGCTCATGGTATTACCGGACTTAATTATAGCGGTTGGAATGGGACTATTGTTCCTAAAGAATTTTACCTGAAATATGCTGACAATGACATTCGCAAAAAACAGTTTTTAGCAGGTCCTCAGCCAGGAGGAGTTAATTATACATTAGATGTTCAGTCTATAGATTTTCCGGGAGCAGATCCGCAAGCCGGGGTTCGTGATGTAAAATTTTATCCGGCAGGTACAAATACAGGAGGCGGAGCGTCTAACGATTTTCCAATTTACAGATATGCTGATGTCGTTTTAATGATGGCCGAGTGCAATGTTCGTTTAGGAAATCCCGGAGCAGCAAAACCTTTTGTTGATGCCATCAGACAACGTGCAGGACTTAATGCACTTGATGCAAATCCAACACTGGATAATATTTATGACGAAAGAGGTTTTGAATTAAACTGGGAAGGACACAGAAGACAGGATATGATTCGTTTTAATAAATTTTTATTGGCAAACGAATTCAGAGCTGAATCTCCTGCTTTTAGAAAACTGTTTCCTATTCCAACAGCTGCCATAAATGCGAATACATCGCTAAAACAAAATCCGGGTTACCCACAATAAAACAAACCATCATGAAAAAATATATAAATAAATTATTCATATTAGGGAGCTTGCTTTTTTTGGGTGCTTCCTGCGAAAATGATTCTGCAGACGTAACAACCTTAAAAGCAGTAAGTTTTCCTTCTCAGCTTGTCGCTTCTTCCGGTACAATCGTATTAACAGAAGATAATGCTGATGCCAATGCTGTACTTCTGTCCTGGCCTAAAGTGACATTTCCTATTGACGCGCCTGTAACTTATGCTATTCAGTTTGATTTAATTGGCGATACAGGAGGCACCAATACCTGGCCAAAAGCCAAACGAGTTGAAGTTGGCGAAGATGTTTTAAGCAAAGCATTAATTGGCAGAGATTTAAACAAAATCGCCATAGACTTAGGTCTTGAACCTGGCGTTGCAGGAAAAGTAGTTGTTCGTGTAGAAGCCGTTATGGACAGAAAAATCTATTCTGAGCTTATCACATTAACCATAACACCTTATGAAAAAAGCGTAGTTTTTGGCGAAATTTATATGCCGGGAAGTTATCAGGGATGGGCTATCGAAACTGCCGCTGCATTAACTGCAATTCAAAAAGGAATTTATCAGGGTTACATGACCGTTCCTGTTGGTGCTGGTCCCGGATTTAAATTCAATATAGCCAGAAACTGGGCACAATTTTATGGTGCAGGTGCCACTAATTTTGATTTGAAAAACATGAGCGATACCGATTTTTCACTTCCGGGTTCAGGTTCTTATCAAATTAAAGTAAACTTAAATACCTCAAAATGGAGTTTTGCTCCTTATGCATGGGGAATTGTCGGACCGGCATCTGCAACTGCAGATCAAACTGCCAGTGATCCTAATTACGGATGGAATCATTCAATTCCGATGTCATACGATCATCAAACCAAAACTTGGAAAGTAACCGCTAATTTATTGCCGGGAGCTTTAAAATTTAGGTTAAACGATAACTGGGATGTAAACTATGGTCCTGCAGATTCATCAACCAACACGATCAATAAAGACAATGGCGGTGCATATACCATTAATGAAGCAGGAACTTACGAAATAACGTATACTATAAACGAAACAGATCCTGCAACTACAGGTTATCCTGCAACTGCAACTTGTACCATCGTTAAAAAATAATCTAACACAACAATACGCTAGATTAGTTTGAGTGATACCTGCCTTTTTTGAGCAAAAGGCAGGCTATCTTAAACTCTTGCTTATTAAACCAAATTCAAAACATATGAAATCAAATATAAACATCGTCTATACCTTACTGCTTGCGTTAGCATTTGTTTCGTGTAGTTCATCGGATAGCGATTCAACTCCAGATTCTCCTTATACCCAATATGGAACCTCTTTCGATAAAATGCCAAATAAAGAAGATGCCATAATTTATCAGGTTAACATTCGTGCTTTTAGTCAGGCAGGAACCTTAAAAGGAGTTCAGGAACGACTCACACAAATTCAGGAATTGGGTGCAAATGTGCTCTATTTAATGCCAGTTTATCCTGTTGGAAAAGTAAAAGCCTCAGGCGAATTAGGTTCACCATATGCCGTACAGGATTATAAAGCCGTAAATCCTGATTTTGGTACTTTGCAGGATCTTCAGGTTTTGGTAGAAGAAGCGCACAAAAAAAATATGGCCGTAATTCTTGACTGGGTTGCCAATCATACCGCATGGGATAATGCATGGATTACACAACATCCAAACTGGTATCAAAAAAATGAAAAAGGAGAAATTATTATTCCTCCCGGAACCAATTATACTGATGTTGCGCAGCTGGATTTCAATAATACCGAAATGAAAGATGCTATGATCGACGCCATGTCATACTGGATTTATAATACAAACATAGATGGTTTTAGATGTGATTATGCCGATTTGGTTCCGCAGACATTTTGGTCAGATGCGATCGCGAAATTAAGAGCTATCAAAAAGAATCAAAAAATATTAATGCTCGCCGAAGGTTCAAAAGTCAATCATTTTACTTCTGGTTTTGATTATACTTTCGGATTCAATTTCTTCAGCACATTAGAAAAAGTTTTTAAAGAAAGTAAACCCGCCACAACAATTCAGGATTCTAACGCTACAGAATATGCAAACAATTATAATCCTGAAAACAAAATTGTAAGATACACCAGTAATCATGACGTAAATCTTTCAGAAGGAACACCACTTGAACTTTTTGGAGGCAAAAAAGGATCTGTAGCTACATTTGTTGTTGCAGCTTATTTAAAATCTGTACCAATGATTTATAACGGTCAGGAAATTGGATATGCGCAAAGATTGAATTATTTCGCACGCACGCCTATTGACTGGACAACTGCCGATACAGAAATACTTGCCGAGTATAAAAAAATTATCGCCTTTAGAAATGCCAGCAAAGCCATTAAAAAAGGAACTTATACAGGATACAGCAGCGATGCAGTTAGCGCTTTTACAATGATAAGCGATACCGAAAAAGTTTTAGTACTTTCAAATTTAACCAGCTCAACAGCAAAATACTTGGTTTCGCCTGCCTTAAAAGGAACGTGGAAAGATGCTTTCACAGGAACAAGTGTAACCGTTGATGCCGAAGTAACATTAGAACCTTTTCAATATTTAGTATTGAAAAACTAATAAAAAAGCAACTTTAAAAATTAGCTTTGCAAAAAACTAAATAACATGAATTTTCAATCCCACAAATCATTGCTTCAAAATCGTTTAGGCAAAAAAATCGCGTTGTGTCTTATTGTATGTGCCAATTCTTTATGGATTCAGGCGCAGGAAATCACTTCGCCAAACAAAAATCTTTCTTTAAAATTTGAATTGAAAGAAGGCGGAGTTCCGTCTTACCAATTATCATATAAACAAAAAGCGGTTATAAAACCAAGTTCTTTGGGTTTAGAACTTCAAAATATGCCTTCGTTTTTGGATGGTTTTACCGTTACAAATACAGCACAATCTACAGTTGATGATACTTGGAATCCTGTTTTAGGTGAAGAAAAAACAATACGCAACAATTACAACGAACTGGTTGTCACTTTAGCGCAGGCAAAAAACAACAACAGATACATTCGCATTCGCTTCCGTTTATTCAACGACGGATTAGGTTTTAGATATGAATTTCCAAAGCAAAATGATTTGAATTATTTTGTGATTAAAGAAGAACGTTCTGAATTTAATCTGGCTGGAAATCATAAAATTTTCTGGATTCCGGGAGATTATGATACCAACGAATATGCGTATACGACTTCGAAAATTTCTGAAATTCCTTCGTTGATGAAAAAAGCGACTATCGAAATCAATTCGCAATGGCCTATTAAGGAATTATCCGTTCAAACGCCATCCATGATGAAATCTGATGATGGTTTATACATCAACATTCACGAAGCAGGTTTAATTAATTATCCTGCAATGTATCTTGAAGTTGATGCTGTAAACAACAAAATGAGAAGTCATTTGGCGCCAGATGCCGTGGGTGCAAAAGGATATATGCAAACTGATGCGCAATCGCCTTGGAGAACCATTGTAGTCAGCGATAAAGCAACCGAAATTTTGGCTTCAAAATTAATTTTGAACCTCAACGAACCAACAAGTTATAAAGATGTTTCGTGGATAAAACCGGTAAAATATATCGGAATTTGGTGGGAATATTTCGTAGCCGGAAAAAGTACCTGGGCTTTTGGAAAAGAAAACAACGTAAAACTGACCGATGATTTTTCTAAGCTTACGCCGAATGGAAAACACGGAGCCACAACAGAACGTGCAAAAGAATATATTGATTTTGCGTCTAAAAATGGTTTCGATGCCATCCTGATCGAAGGTTGGAATATTGGCTGGGAAGACTGGATTGGAAACTGGAAAGAAGAAGTTTTTGATTACGTAACCGCTTATCCTGATTTTGATGTAAAAGCTGTTCATGAATATGCCGCTTCAAAAGGAGTAAAAATTATCATGCACCACGAAACTTCAGGATCAGCAACTAATTATGAGCGTCGTTTAGATCGTGCTTTTCAGTTTATGAATGACAACGGTTACGATGCTGTAAAAACAGGTTATGTCGGGAAAATTATTCCGCGTGGCGAACATCATGACGGACAATGGATGGTGAATCATTACATTAATGTAGCCAAACGTGCCGCCGATTATAAAATCATGATTGACAGTCACGAAGCCGTTCGTCCAACAGGTTTAAACAGAACTTTTCCCAACTGGATTGCTCAGGAATCTGCTCGTGGAACGGAGTTTGAATCTATGGGAGGATTAGCGCCGGATCACACGACAATTTTGCCATTTACACGTTTGATGGGCGGTCCAATGGATTATACTCCGGGAATTTTCCAGACGGATCTTTCATACTACGGAACAGGAAGTTCACAACGTGTTAATACGACTTTGGTAAAACAACTGGCGTATTATGTTACAATGTACAGTCCGTTGCAAATGGCAGCTGATATCCCTGGAAACTACGAGCGTTTTCCAGATGCATTTCAGTTCATTAAAGACGTTGCTGTAGATTGGGATAACAGTTATATTTTGGAAGCAGAACCGGGAGATTACATCACAATTGCCCGTAAAGCAAAAGGAAAAGACGCCTGGTTCGTGGGAGGAATTACCGATGAAAACGCCAGAACTGCCAACATTACTTTTGATTATTTACCTGCCGGAAAAAAATTCATCGCCACAATTTATGCCGATGCAAAAGAAGCCAATTGGAACAAAAATCCACAAAAATATACCGTAACTAAAGTTGTTGTAACCTCAAAAACAATTTTAAAACAGTATTTGGCTCCGGGCGGAGGTATTGCCATTAGCATCAAAGAAGGAAACACCGCAGAATTGAAGGGATTGAAAAAGTTATAATGCTTCGTTGTGCATAATTATTTTAACACATAGAAACATAGATTTTGTAAACTCAAAAAAAAGGCATTTCATTCAATTAAAACAAACATAGTTTATCTATGTGTGAAGAAATTTGTTTCTTTTTTGAACTCTTTTTTAGATATAAAATCTATGTTTCTATGTGTTAGATAAAAATTGTTATGCCTTATACTCAACGAAAAAAGATTAAAAATTTTACTACTTGAAAACTATTAACCACAAAATGTTTGTCAAATTTAAAAACAATGCGAGTGAGAATGAATTTTAGTTGAAGATGCTGACAAGCATGCAAAAAACAAAAATTATGAAAATCAAAATTACCACTAGATTATTTCATTTCACGAAAACAATAGTCTGTTTTCTGTTATTATTTGCAAGTTCAGTTTATGCCCAGGATCCGGCTCAATATGGCACGCCATATACAGGAGTTCCGGACCCGAGAGACGCCAATATTTATCAGGTTCACATTCGTCCGCATAGTGCATCCGGAACTTTAGCCGCAGTTACATCTGATTTAGACCGCATTAAATCACTTGGAATCAATGTGCTTTATTTAATGCCCATTTATCCTTATGGAACTGATTCAAGGAGTTCAAACTCTCCATATTGTATCAAAGATTATAAATCTGTAGGTTCAGAATACGGAACGCTTACAGACATGCGTAACCTGGTCGATGCAGCGCATGCCAAAGGTATGGCGGTAATGCTTGATATTGCCGTAAACGGAACTTCATGGGATCATCCGTGGACGGTATCTCATCCGGAATATTACCAAAGAACCGGAACAACGATTAATCAGCTGGCAAACTTTAGTGATATTGCAGCGCTTGATCTTAACAATTCGGCACTTCGTGCAGCAATGAAAGATGCCATGCGCTATTGGATTTTTGCAGCAAATATCGACGGATATCGTTGTGACTTTGCTAATAATCCTCCTATCGATTTCTGGACAGAAATTATCAGTAATTTAAGAGGAATCACTTCCCATAACTTATTAATGCTTGCCGAAGGAGATCGTTTACAAAATTTTCAAGCCGGATTTGATATGAATTTTGGTGACAAATGGTTTTACGATGCCTTGAAAAATGTCGCAGGCGGAGGTCCGGTTTCTACAAGATTCCAAACTACAAACGACATGGAATATACCTACGCAACAGGAAGCCAGCAAGAAGTAAGATGGACCGCAAATCATGACTCAGAAAACAATAGCGATACCGCTCCTTTTACTGTATTTAAAAGTAATGCCGGAGTAGTTGCCAATTTCTTAGTTTCGGGTTATATGAAAGGAGTTCCTTTTTTAACCAGCGGGCAAGAAGTAGCCTTCAATCAGGTAATTCCATGGCCTTATACCAGTGTAAAAATCAACTGGAGTAATACAGCTGCTACACCGGAATTTGCTAAAATTCTTAACTTTAGAAATAGCAGTGCCGCGATCAGACGTGGTACAATGACTCCGTATGCAAGTGATGATATTTGCGCCTTTACAAAAACATTAGGAACAGAGAAAGTTATTGTAATGACCAACCTTAGAAATGCGAGTAAAACATTTGTAATTCCGGCAGCAATGGCAGGAACCTATAAAGATGCCTATACTGGCGCTAACGTAACATTGGTTTCGGGAGCTATACAATCTTTTAATGCTTTTCAATATATCGTTTTAACCAATACAAATGTTGCAGCTGTAGCCGTTACAGGAGTTTCGGTTAGTCCAACAACGGCGACTGTTGGTTTAGGATCTACACAGCAATTAAATGCAACATTAGCTCCGGCAAATGCAACAAACCAAAACGTAACCTGGACTTCAAGCAACACAGCGGTTGCCACGGTAAATGCATCTGGATTGGTTACAGCGGTTTCTGCAGGAACAACAACTATTACGGTTAAAACTGTTGACGGAAATAAAACCGCAACATCTGCCATAACGGTTGCAGCAATTCCTGTTGCTTCAGTTAGTGTTTCGCCAACTTCTGCAAGTTTATATGCAGGAAATACACAACAGCTTTCGGCAACGATTGCGCCTGCAAATGCAACAAACAAAACCGTAACGTGGAGTTCCAGTAATACAGCAGTTGCAACTGTAAATGCATCTGGATTGGTTACAGCAATTTCAGCAGGAACAGCAAATATCACAGTAACAACGCAAGACGGGAACAAAACCGCAATTGCAGCAATTACTGTAAATCCGAATACTAATTTCACGGTTTATTTCTACAAACCATCAACTTGGGGAACCGGAATTAAAATTTATTATTGGAGTGCTTTACCAACCGGAGTTTTGGTTGACGCATCGTGGCCGGGCGTAAACATGACCAATGCCGGAAATGGCTGGTACAGTTATACGTTTACCAATGTAACTTCGACCAATTTAATTTTTAATGACGGAACAAGTCAATCAGCAGATTTAAACCGAAACAAAACTGGCTGGTATATGAATGCGACTTGGTATGATACTAATCCGGGAACTGGTGTAGCGGTTACAGGAGTAACATTGTCGCCAACAACTGCCACATTATTAGTGGGCGCAACACAACAAGTAACGCCAACAGTTGCACCTGCAACAGCAACGAATAAAACTGTAACTTATAGTTCAAGCAATACTGCCGTTGCAACTGTAAATACTTCCGGATTAATAACGGCTATAGCAACAGGTTCTGCAACAATTACAGTTACAACGCAGGATGGAGCTAAAACGGCAACTTGTACAGTAACTGTAAATGCGTCAACACCAACAGGAAATTATTACACCATCAAAAACAGATGGACTGGCGCTTATTTATCTGATGCCGGAGCAAATGTGGGTTACGGAGCAACTATTGCAAACAATAATTACAAATGGCAAAAGATTGCGATCGATGCCACTTATTTTGTACTTAAAAATGTAGCAACTGGCGAATTAATGAATATCGAAAGTCAAACCGGAAGTGTTCAGGCTAATGTAACCGATACTACTTTTTGGAGTGCACAATGGTCTAGTGATTATATCGACGGAACATGGGTTAGAATCAGAAACAGATGGCAAACAGGAAACATTATTCATGTTGAAAACCAAACAGGTTCTGCTCAATACGGAAACTCGCAAGATGGCTGGTACAGTGCACAATGGCAATTAGAACCAACAACTGTTGGAACAGGAAAATCTATTAAAACAGAAGAAATTTTAAGTTCTGAAAAAGTAATTGGTATTTATCCAAATCCATCTACTGACAATCAGTTTCATATATTATTGCCAGAATTAGAAAATGGCGATACCGCTTTAATTACAGTTTCAGACATGAACGGAAGAACTGTTTTAACAGAAAAACTTTCAACTTCAGGACAAATTAATCATCATTTATCTTCAGGAATTTATATCGTAAATATTAATTCGAATGAATTTAATGTGACTAAAAAACTGATTGTTAAATAATTTTTTTTACCACTAATTCCACGAATTAATATTTAAAAAGTAAGGGCGTATGAAAATTTCATACGCCCTTTTTTATTTTTTTTGCCACGAATTTCACGAATTAACACCAAATTCGTGAAATTCGTGGCAACTTTTTTTACTCTCCCAACATTTCCATCAACTCCAAAGCTCGTTTGGTCGATTTTACATTCTCGAAAGTCAATAAAAGACGTAACCCATTTGAAGTCTCTTTTTCTTTCATTGTACAAATATTACTGTGCGTTTGCACAAATTTTATCACTTTATGAAAACGTTTCGATTGGTAATAATCCGACTGTTGATCTGAAACAAAATAGCCAATCATTTTACCTTTTTTCATCACCAGCTTCTCAATTCCTATATTGGTCGCAATCCATTTGATGCGAATACTATTCATCAAAGCATTGGCACGCGGAGGCATTGGACCGAAACGGTCAATTAATTTATTTTGGAAAATGACCAATTCTGCTTCATTTTTCACGCCGCCCAACTCGTTGTACAAACTCAAACGCTCGGTGACATTATTGATATATTCATCAGAAAACAACAACTCAAAATCAGTATCGATTTGTAAATCTTTTACATATTCCTTGGTTTCAATATCGTTTTCTGCCGGATATAAATCTTTGAATTCGTTTTCTTTTAATTCCTCAATGGCTTCATTCATGATTTTTTGGTACGTATCAAAACCTATTTCGTTTATGAAACCACTTTGTTCGCCGCCTAATAAATCTCCTGCACCACGAATTTCAAGATCTTTCATGGCAATATTAAAACCGCTTCCCAATTCGCTGAATTGTTCCAAAGCCTGAATACGTTTTCTGGCGTCTTCGGTCATGGATGAATATGGCGGACAGATGAAATAACAGAATGCTTTTTTGTTGCTTCGTCCTACTCGTCCACGCATTTGATGCAAATCTGATAATCCGAAATTGTTGGCATTGTTAATGAAAATTGTGTTGGCATTTGGTACATCCAAACCACTTTCTATAATTGTGGTTGCTACCAAAACATCAAAATCTCCGTTCATAAAACCTAACATCAATTCTTCGAGTTTGGCACCTTCCATTTGTCCGTGACCAATTCCTACTCTGGCATTTGGAACCAAACGCTGAATCATTCCTGCGACTTCTTTTATATTTTCGATTCTGTTATTGATAAAGAAAACTTGCCCGTTTCGCTGAATTTCATACGAAATCGCGTCACGAATAATTTCTTCATTAAAACCAACAACATTTGTTTCTATCGGATAACGATTTGGCGGAGGTGTTGTAATTACAGATAAATCTCTTGCAGCCATCAATGAGAATTGTAAAGTTCTCGGAATTGGTGTTGCCGTTAATGTCAGCGTATCGACATTTGCTGCAATGGTCTTCAATTTATCTTTTACGTTTACTCCAAACTTTTGTTCCTCATCGACAATCAATAAACCTAAGTCTTTAAAAACTACATTCTTGTTTACCAATTGATGCGTTCCAATGACGATATCAAGTTTTCCTTCGGCTAAATCTTTTAGGGTTTGCGCTTTTTGTTTTGCTGTTCTAAATCGGTTTAAGTAACCTACAGAAACAGGCATATCTTTTAATCGTTCCGTAAAAGTTCTGTAATGTTGATACGCTAGAATAGTTGTTGGAACTAAAATCGCGACTTGTTTGCTATTGTCAACCGCTTTAAAAGCGGCACGAATCGCAACTTCTGTTTTTCCAAAACCTACGTCGCCGCAAACCAAACGATCCATCGGGCGATCGCTTTCCATGTCGGCTTTTACTTCTTGTGTCGATTTGGTTTGATCCGGCGTATCTTCATAAATAAACGAACTTTCTAATTCGTTTTGCAGATAACTGTCCGGCGCAAACTGAAACCCTTTTTCTAAACGGCGTTTTGCATACAACTGAATCAAGTTGAAAGCAATATGTTTGACGCGCGCTTTGGTTTTTTGTTTTAAAATTTTCCAGGCGTTCGATCCTAACTTATAAATTTTCGGCGGCGTTCCGTCTTTTCCGTTGTATTTAGAGATTTTATGAAGCGAGTGAATGCTTACATAAACGATATCATTATCTGCATAAACCAACTTAATGGCTTCCTGCGTTTTTCCTTCAACCTGAATTTTCTGCAATCCGCCAAACTTACCAATTCCGTGATCGATGTGTGTTACATAATCCCCAACCGAAAGCGAGGTTAATTCTTTTAGCGTAATATTTTGCTTTTTAGAATAGCCGTTTTTGATGTTGAATTTATGATAACGCTCAAAAATCTGATGATCTGTGTAAGCCGTTATCTGATTTTCTTCGTCAATAAAACCCTGATATAAAGGCAATACAATAGTATGATATTGCTTGCGGATATTCTCAGAATTAGCTTCGTCTAAAGTTTCGAAAATATCATGAAAACGTTTAGCCTGAGTTTCATTCGAACAGAATAAATAATTTTTATATCCGTTGAAATGATTATCACTTAGATTATTCAGCAATAAATCAAATTGTTTATTGAAAGATGGTTGTGGCTGAATATGAAAATCGAATGTTTTAGTCGTTTTGAAAATGGGCTTTGAAGCCAATTCTACAACAGAAAAATCTAAAGCACGTTTAATAAACGAAGCCTGATTTAAGAATAATTGTTCCGGCGTAGCATGTTTTATTTCTCCCGAAAGTTTCTCAAAAGCTTCTTCTGCTCTTGCGAACTGTTTGTCTAACTGACTAAAAAGTCCGTCAGTATTTTGAATAAAAATGACCGTTTTCTCAGCAATATAATCTAAGAAACTTTCGCGATTTTCCTGAAATATTTTATTCTCAACATTCGGGATAATCGTAATTTTTTTATGTGTTTCAACAGATAATTGAGTTTCTACATCAAAGCTTCTGATGCTGTCTACTTCATTTCCAAAAAACTCAATTCTATACGGATGATCGTTTGAAAAAGAAAACACATCGACAATTCCTCCACGAACCGAAAATTCGCCGGGTTCTGTAATAAAATCTACTCTTTTGAATTCGTATTCGAATAAAACTTCGTTAATAAAATCAATCGAAATTTTATCGTTTAAAGCGACTTTTAATGTGTTTTTATCGAGTTGCTGACGCGTCACTACTTTCTCAAAAAGTGCTTCGGGATATGTAACAATTATGGCTGGTTTTTTGCGCGAATTGATTCGGTTTAAAACCTCAGCGCGAAGCAAAACATTGGCATTATCTGTTTCTTCAATTTGGTACGGACGACGAAATGAAGCGGGATAAAACAATACGTCCTGCTCACCAATCATTTGTTCGAGATCGTTCAGATAATATGCCGCATCTTCTTTATTGTCTAAGACAATCAAAAAAGGCAGTTCGGTTTTTTTGAAAATACCACGAATTATAAACGATATAGCCGATCCTAACAATCCGTTAAGATGCATTTTTACGGGACCACTTTCTAGTAAATGTGTGGCAATTTGCTGTGTTTTCGGCAAATTGTCGTATGTAGTATATAAGGCGTTTTTACTCAACTTTTACTGGTTTTTGATCTATATTTTGTGGTGGAACCGGAACTGTATTTGTGTTCGGAATAGCACGTGTTGTATCTAACATTCTAAGGAAATCTTCTTCTCCCTGTTCTTTAGGAATTTTACTTTTTACCACAATGTTATCCATTTGTCTTTCTAAAGAAACTAATTCTTTATTAATGTCTCCAATTAAAAAAGTTACTTTCTCATCGGGAATTTGATTTAAATGAATAAATAAATCCATCATTTTGACTTTTGTAATCAAAATAGAAATTCGGCTTTTTATCTGGGGCTGATTAAATTGCGACGGAATATTATTATTTAATGCAAACGCTTTCTTGGAAATTGCTGTTGCTTTTTTTTGAAATGCTCCAATTGTTTTTCGTGGTTTTTCTCCAATTTCTTCTAAAAAATCACGCCATTCTTTCCATTCGCCGGCATTTTTTTCTGAAACTTCATTGATTGGTTCATCAATAAAAACCCAGGCTTTATTAATGTTATTAAAGATTTTTTCTTTCTTTTTGGCTTCTTTTTCGTTTTCAGCACGGCGTTTTTCATTTTCATCCTGACATGAATTTAGCACGAAAATCAAAAGTAAAAAAAGAGATATTTTATATTTCATTTGGTAAAACATTAAGCTACAAAGTTACAAAGTAAATTTACAATTACGAATTCTGATTTTTGCTAAAGATTTTAAAAAATAAGCTAGCGATGTCGGGATAAAGTAAAAAAAGGTTTCCCGCAGATTTTGCAGATTCAGCAGATCAGAAAATAAAATAAATCTGTTAAATCTGTGTGAAAAAATATTTCTATTTCTAAAAAATAAAATCTTTTTAATCTTTTTAATCTTTTTAATCTGTGGCAAACCTTTTTCTAAGCAATACACAAAGTTTAACTGATAGAGAATAATCTAAAAAACCAACTTCATTGTTGTTAATTTTATAATTTTAGTTTCTGAAAAGTAAAATTATTTGCGAAAACGTTATATTTGCAATACTAAAATCTACACAAATGAATCCAAAAATATTGATAATTGGGGCTTGCGGTCAGATTGGGACAGAACTAACCCAAAAATTACGCAAAATCTACGGAACAGAAAATGTAATTGCTTCTGATATTCGAAAATTAAATACTGACGTTGTTAATTCAGGTCCTTTTGAAGTTGTCAATGCTTTAGATTTCAATCAAATAGAACATCTTGTTGAAGTACATCAAATTACGGATATTTATTTGATGGCGGCACTTTTATCGGCTACAGCCGAAAAAAATCCTGCATTTGCCTGGGATTTAAATATGAATTCTCTTTTTCATGTTTTGAATCTGGCGAAAGCAAAAAAAATAAAAAAGATTTTCTGGCCTTCGAGCATCGCTGTTTTTGGTCCAACTACGCCTAAAGAAAATACGCCTCAATATACGATTATGGAGCCTTCTACGGTTTACGGAATTAGCAAACAGGCGGGAGAAAGATGGTGCGAATATTATCATAATATTTACGGTGTTGATGTTCGAAGCATTCGTTATCCGGGTTTAATTAGCTGGTCTACTCCTCCCGGCGGCGGAACTACTGATTATGCTGTTGATATTTTTTATAAGGCTATTGCCGATAAAAAATACGAATGCTTTTTATCATCAGAAACAAAAATGCCAATGATGTATATGGATGATGCAATTAATGCAACTATTGCTATTATGCAGGCTCCGGAAGAAAAAATCAAAATACATTCTTCATACAATTTAGCGGCTATGAGTTTTACGCCAACTGAAATTGCTGCTGAAATTAAAAAACATATTCCTGAATTTACGATTACTTACGAACCTGATTTCCGTCAGAAAATTGCAGATAGCTGGCCGGCAAGTATTGATGATGCTGAAGCAAGGGAAGACTGGAACTGGAAACATACTTTTGATCTTGAATCGATGACAAAAGATATGTTGGAACATTTGGGATAATAATACTCCTATTTCTGTTTTGGGTTTGAAATTTTATTATTTTTGATATAGATATTTTACTGAATATCATTCTGTTAAACCATAAAATTTCAAATCCAAAACTATATGAAAAAACCGCTTATTTTTTCTTTTACTTTGCTTTTTGTTCTCTTTAGCTGCAACAAAAAACAAGACAATACTGATGCTTCTTCCGGATCCGGCGACGAAGCTTTTCTAAAATTATCTGAAAAATATATTACTGAAAGTCTTCAATGGAGTCCGCAATTGGGTGTTTATTTGGGATTGCATGAATATGATGGCAAATTAGGTCATTACAGCAAAAGTGATCTGGACAAACGAACTGCTTCTCTTAAAAAGTTCGATCAGGAATTGACCGCAATTGATTCTTCTGCTTTAAGTAAAAAAACGTATTACGATTGGAAAATCCTTAAATCGAATGCAAAGAGTGAATTATACAGCATTGAAGATTTAAAGGTTTACCATAAAAACCCAATGGTTTATGCCGGAGTTATTGATGTTAATATTTATATTCAACGCAATTTTGCTCCTATCGAACAACAGATAAAATCGATTATTGCAATTGAAAAAGAGGCTCCAAGATTGTTTAAGGAAGCTAAAGAAACTTTGCAGGATTCTCTGGCGCTGCCACATATTAATTTAGCGATTAACATTGCAAGAGGTTCCGCTTCATTTTTAGGAAACGATCTTTTAATAGCTTTAAAAGGGGTAAAAAATGATAGTTTAATGAAGGCTTTTAATGAAACAAATAAAAAAGCAATCGCTGCCATTAATGATTACGCTTCTTATTTAGAAAAAGAAAAATTACCTAAAGCGAACAACAAATATGCTATTGGTGTAGAAAATTATAAAAAAATGCTGCTGTATCAGGAAGAAATTAAATTGTCTCCAGATGCCATTTTAGCCATTGGTTTGCAAGAATTAAAAAAAGAACAGCAATCTTTTAATAATGCAGCAAAAATTATCAACCCGAATAAAAAACCGGTTGATGTTTATAATGACATGCAAAAAGAACATCCAACTGCTGCCGATTTGATTCCGCATGCAAGAAAGAATATTGAAGCAATTCGTCAATATGTAATTGATCATAAAATTACGACGATGCCTTCTGATGTTCGTGTTAAAATTCAGGAAACTCCGGCTTATGCAAGAGCAACAAGTACGGCTTCAATGGATTCTCCCGGCCCGTTTGAAACGAAAGCGACTCAGGCTTTTTATTATATCACTCCTGTAGATCCAAAATGGACTCCGCAACAACAGGAAGAATGGCTGGCGCAGTTTAATTATTATACGACAGATATTGTTTCCATTCACGAAGCATATCCGGGACATTACACGCAGTTTTTACATTCGAATGCTGCTAAAACTTCTAAAATTCAAAAGGTATTTATGAGTTACGCTTATGTGGAAGGCTGGGCGCATTATACTGAAAAAATGATGATTGATGCCGGATACGGAAATACCGGAGATCCTGTTAAAGCGGCTAAATATCGTTTGGCACAATCCGGAGATGCGCTTTTGCGTATTTGTCGTTTATGTGTTTCTATAAAAACGCATTGTCACGGAATGACGGTTGATGAAGCGACAAAATTTTTTATGGACAATTGGTACCAGGGCGATAAACCTTCGCGACAAGAGGCAATGCGCGGTACTTATGATCCGGGTTATTTATTTTATACTTTAGGAAAATTGCAGATTTTAAAACTTCGAGAAGATTATAAAAAGCAGGAAGGAAGCAATTATAGTTTGCAGAAATTTAATGATGCAATGCTGGATAACGGAACTCCGCCAATACGAATCCTGAGAGAAATATTATTGAAAGACGAAAAAACCTGGGGCGCTATTTTGTAGTTAAAATGCAACGTTTTTTATTTTGAAAAAGCCTGTTGTTTGAGAAAAAAATTTCTGAAACAACAGGCTTTTTTTTATGAATTTTATTTTCAGATAAAAACGCATGGTCTTATAATTTTCTTACTTTTGAAGCTCTTTTACTAATAGTTTAAACCAAAATAATTATAAAAACCAAAAAACCAGTTAAATCTATGACAAATTCATTTTTGCCAATTCAGGAAGATAAAAGAACAGCTATTGTTGATATTTTAAGAGGCTGGGCCCTGTTGGGAGTCGCAATAGGAAATTATGTTGATTATCGCTATATTGGATTAGAACGTTTTATTTTAAAAAAAGGTCTTTTTTCTCAGATTATCAGCTATTTTAATCTGTATATTTTTTCTGCTAAATCCTGGACTTTGTTAAGCATTTTGTTTGGATATGGATTTGCTGTTCTTATTAATAATGTTGCGGAGAAAGGCAAAAATCCTGTTTCTTTTTTTTGCTGGAGAATGTTTATCCTTTTTATTTTTGCTTTTATAAATTCGGCTTTTTGGCTGGGTGATATTTTAAAAGATTATGCTTTTTTAGGGTTATTGCTTTTATTCTTTTATAAGAGTTCATCTAAAACAATTCTAAGAACGTGCGGAATACTTCTTTTAATAATTCCGTTTCTTAGTGCCTATATTAATTCGATCAAACAAACATTGCCGGATGTGCAATCGACCGCTACATACTTAAAATTATTTTACTCTGATAACTGGCTCGATGTATTCAAATTTAATTTGCTGGGCACTTATTATCAGGAAATGATTAGTCTTGGTTATGCTGTTACGGTGCACGTTGTGATGTTTGCTCTTATGCTTTTAGGTTTTTATGCTCAAAGAATTAACTTTTTTAATCGTTTGCCTGAATTTAAAAAAGGATTAAAAAAAACGGTTATTATCACACTGATTTTAGCCATAATTGCTGGTGTTCTTTTTGAAATCGCAATTAAACAGAAATTTGTTTTTACATATTTTCATCCTGTTTTTTGGATCATAATAAATACCATGATATTTATTGCATCGGGAATCTGTTTATTATATACCAATGGAAAACTGAAAACAATTTTTAGTTATTTCAGGGTTAGCGGCAAAATGACTTTGACCAATTATTTAATGCAAAATATTATTGCTGCTTTTCTTTTTTCGGGAATGGGTTTCAAAATTTACAATACTCTGCCTTATTGGTTTTACTTTTTCCTGGCTATTTTCGTTTTTACAATTCAGTTATTTATAAGCAAATGGTGGCTTTCAAAATACAATTATGGTCCTGTAGAATGGCTTTGGAGGGTATTAAGTTACCGAAAGATGTTTCCATTAAAAAAGACAGCACAAAGCGAAATTATAACAGATGTAAAACCTGTTTGATAGATTTATTTTAAAAAGAAAAGCCCTTAAAAATATTTTAAGGGCTTTTTCTTTTAGCTTATTTAGATGCTTATTTCACCTCATAAACATTATTGGCGGCTTTTACATCAGCCATTAATCCGCTTGGATCTATGGTGATTTTTTTAATTGCTGTTTTGCTTTTATCGATAGTAAAACTATAGTTCGACATTGCCCATGCCCAGTCATCCAAAACGGTTCTTTTTACGTTCGGGTTTGGATTTGGTTTAATGAAATTCATCATTCTTAACGGAATATAAAAACTTTCAGAAATTCCGTCTGTATATTCTACAGTCAAATCAATTGGCATTGGCATTCTTCCAATTCTTTCTAAAGTTACCGTCGTTTTTCCTGCATTATCAGCTACGTCTTTAATTCCGTAATCGATTGTGTTTGCCGTTTCTGCCCAGTCAATTAAATACCAATCCAATTCAGCTCCTGAAACTCTTTCTGCTGTTCTTTTGATATCATTTGGAGTTGGATGCTTGAATTTAAAATCGTTAAAATATCTTTTTAAAGTGGCATCTAAATTCTCTTGTCCAATAACATAAGCCAATTGCGACAAAAATATACTTCCCTTTACATAAGCTGAAATACTGTAAGGTCTGTTTTCGTCGTAACGATCACCGTGTGTTGTTTGTGGCTGTTCTTTTCCGGAATTTACCAAGCTATAATAAGCGTTATAATTTCCTTTAAACGGATTTACTTCTTTTTTATCTCCTTTTAGTTCGTTCAAAGCGCTGTCTTCAATATAGGTTGTAAAACCTTCGTCCATCCACGGGTGTTTTGATTCGTTTGAAGCCAGAATATGCTGAAACCATGAATGTCCTAATTCGTGTGTTGCAGTTCCTAAAATTCCTTCAAGAGTTCCGCTTCCTAACATTAAAGTACACATTGCATATTCCATTCCGCCATCTCCACCTTGAATAAATGAGTATTGTTTATACGGATAAGCACCAACTTTATGGTTGTAATAATCCATTACTTTTACCATTAAAGGTTCTAATTGTTTCCAATTTGCAGTTGTTTTTGGATCATTTTTATAGAAAAAATGCAAATCAACATCGTTTGGTCCTTTTACAACATCATGTGTATATTGCTTGTCAGCTGCCCAGGTAAAATCGTGAACATTTGGCGCAATAAAATGCCATGTTAATGTTTTTGCTTTTTTAGGATAAGTAACTGTTACACCGGCATCTTCGTAACCGTGACCAATTTCGTTTTTATCCTGTAAATATCCTGAACCGCCAATTGTGTAGTCTTTGTCGATTGTAATTTTTACATCAAAATTTCCCCAAACACCGTGAAATTCTCTCGCAATATATGGATCTGCATGCCAGCCTTCAAAATCAAATTCGGCCAATTTTGGATACCATTGTGACATTGAAAGTTCAATTCCTTCATTATTATTTCTTCCTGAACGACGAATTTGTACCGGAACTTGTCCGTCAAAATCTAACGTAAATGTTGTTTTAGAATTTGGTAAAATTGGTTTCGCCAAAGTCACTTCTAAAATTGTTCCCGACGTTCTTGTTTCTGCCGTTGCGCCATCTTGTTTGAAATTTGTGATTTTTAAAAATCCTGTTTCATTTGGTTTCAACGTTTCAATGCGGCTTTGTTTTACATCTTTACCATCTGCACCTTTTACTTTGTTTACCATTCTTCCATCTGGATCTTTTATAGAATGCAAACGCGCATCCATTTCGCTTCCCGGCTGAAACGCATTTGGATATAAATGATAAAATACTTTCTTTAAAGTATCTGATGAATTATTGGTATAAACCAATTCTTGTTTTCCTTTATACTGATAGTTTTTTACATCCATCGAAACCTCCATTTTATAATCGGCATGTTGTTGCCAATACGGAGCATTTTGTGCAAACGCTGAGTTTAAACCAAAACTCAAAAAAGAAAGTAGAATAATTTTATGCATAGTTGTTATAATAAAAAATGGAAGAGTTTACACTCTTCCATTGGATTAGTACTGTATGTTTTTTATTTTTTAGACATTTTTTCTGCCATCAATAAAGCGTTGTAAGCGTTTACCATTTTAGCTGTTTTTGATGATTCAGCAGATGAAACCGGTGTTGGTTCCTGAGCCGGATCTGGATTTTCGCCCAAAACTACCATTGCTGGAAGTGCCACTCCTGAATCCATTAAAATGTGTTTTACTTGTGATGCTTTTAATTTTGGATAATAAGAACGAATCAACGCTGCAACTCCTGCTGCATTTGGAGACGCCATTGAGGTTCCTTGTAAATATTTGTATTTATTGTTTGGAACTGTTGCATAGATTTCTTCTCCCGGAGCAAAAACGTCAACATTTATTTTTCCGAAATTTGAAAATTCAGCTACTACATTTGGTCCGTATGATTTATTAATGGCACCAATTGTAAGCACGTTATCAGCAAATTCTTTGATGTTATCTTCAGCGTCGTTTGGATAATTGATGTTTTTTGTTTCATCAATATTATAACCGTCATTTCCTGCTGCGTGAACTATTAAAACATCTTTTTTAGCAGCATATTTTATGGCGTCATAAACCCATTGTTTGTGTGGAGAAAAACTTTTTCCGAAACTTCCGTTGATTACTTTTGCTCCATTATCAACTGCATAGCGAATTGCCAAAGCAATATCTTTATCATATTCGTCTCCGTCCGGAACGGCTCTAACAGTTAAAATTTCAACATTATTGGCAACTCCGTCTCCACCTAAATTATTACCACGAACTTGTGCAATAATTCCGGCAACGTGAGTTCCGTGAAGTGCTTTTTCTTTATCCGGACCAAAAACTATATTATTTCCGTAATGATTGTTTTTAATGTCTTCCGGATTATCTCCTACGACTTTTCTTCCGTCAAATTCTTTGTTTAAGTTGTAGTTTAACTGATCGTAAATATATTCTCTGTAATCTTCAAATTCCGCCTCAGGATCAAATGTTGGACCTGCGTTGGTAAGAATTTTTATCATTAAATCTTTACTATCTACAACGTTTGGATCTGTTGAAGTAATAGATTTTAAGTCTTCAATCGTATACTTGTCTTTATTTAAAGTTGCCTTTACTGTTTTATGTGCGTTCAATAAATAATCAATTCTTTCTTTACCTTGTAAAGCGTCTTCATATTTTTTTGTATACTGCGCTAAAGCTTCTTTATATTCGGCAGAACCGTCATCTTTCTTTTTGATGATACGGGTCATTTCAAGATTTTCACCTACGGCGTTTCCAAGAAAATTCCATCCGTGAACATCATCAATAAAACCATTTTTATCGTCATCGATTCCGTTACCTGCAATTTCTTTAGGATTTGTCCAGATCATTCCTTTCAAATCTTCATGCTCGATATCAACACCGGAATCAACAATACCTACAATTACTTTTTTACCTGTTTTTCCTTGCAGTAATTCGGCGTAAGCCCTGTCAACGCTCATTCCCGGAATTGAATCTTTGATCAGGTCAAGATGACTCCATCTTTTTAGTTCATTTTCGCTAAGAGGTGCTTTTTTAACAACTGTTAAAGGAGCTGTAATTATTTGTTTGGTAGTAGATGTTTGTGCTTGCAAACTAACACTACAGCCTGCAAGTACAAGTAATGCAAAAGCAGATAATTTGAGAGGTTTTATATGACTCATGTATCTATATTATAAATGTAAAGTTAAAAGATGGGTCTAAATTATACTTTTTTGTTACAAAAAACTAACGATTAACACTGTGTTATGATTTAAATGCGGCAATTTAAGGCATTTTTATCGGTAAAAGAAAGCTTTTATTTACAAACTGATTTTTGTGGTTTTTTGAATTAATATTAAGATTAAACGAAAAGCCTTTTTAATACGCCTTTCCGTAATAAAACTTCAATTGTAATTCGTATTCTTGTAGTAGCAAACCTAAACCTGATTTATGAAAAAAACTTTACTCTTATTTTTATTTCTATTCTTAACCAATTTTTCTATTTACGCCCAATACACTTTAATTCCTGATATTAATTTTGAGAAAAAATTAATCGCTTCCGGTATTGATTCTGGTGTTACTGACGGTAGAGTTCTTACCTCTAAAATTTCTAAATTAACAGTTTTAGATGTACATAATAGTTCCATTACGGATTTAACAGGTATTCAGGACTTTGTTAGTTTAGTAACGCTTAGTTGTGGCGAAAACAACATTACAACATTAGATATTACAAAATTAACAGCTTTGACTTCTTTGTCTGTTTCTTCCAGTAAGTTAACTACAATTGATCTTTCAAAGAATACTAACTTAAATTCGTTAGATCTTCAAAAAAGTGAATTAGTTAGTTTAGATGTCACCAGCAATACTGCCTTAAAAACCTTTTATTTTGGCGCTAATAAAATTACAAGTATAGATATTTCTAAAAATGTATTGTTAACCGATGTTTACAGTTCATATTGCCCAATAACAAGTTTAGATGTAACTAGCAATACGGCATTGAAAAGTCTAATCTGCTCGAATCCAACATTAACGGTATTAGATCTTTCTAAAAATAAGGAGTTACTTAATTTAGATTGTTCAGGTTCAGGAATTAAAAGTATCGATATTTCTTATTGCCCAAAATTAACGGCATTCAAGTGTAATGATGTGTCTTCTCTGACTTCTTTAAACTTAAAAAATGGCAATAATGTCAATTTTACTGTTTTTGATATTAGACGAAATTATGGTCTTTCATGCGTTCAGGTCGACGATCCAATCTATTCTAATCGTTATTGGCTAAGTTTAAAAGAAGCAACATCTGTTTTTAGTACAAATTGTTATGGTTATACCGCGATTCCTGACTCAAATTTTGAAAATAAATTAATTGCTGACGGCATTGATAAGGACGGAAAAAACGGAAAAGTTTTAACGTTTAGTATTTCAAGAGTTGGATCACTTAGTATTGCGTCTAGTTCTATTGCAGACTTAACGGGAATTGAAGATTTTGCCGATTTACAAGTTTTATATTGTTCCTCTAATCAGCTGACAAATTTAGATGTTTCTAAAAATCTAAAATTGTTTAATATAGATGCATCATCAAATAAGTTGACAAATCTGAATGTTACAAATAATATTGCGCTGACTGATTTAAAAGTCGATTCTAACCTACTGACAGGACTTGATACATCAAAAAATTTAGCATTGGTTAATTTTTCAAGTGCTTCTAATAAAATAACTCAATTAGATTTCAGCCTGAATTCTTCTTTAAAAAGTTTAAACTGTTCCAATAATAGTCTGACGGGTTTGAATTTAAAAAATAACAACAATAGTATTTTAAAAACTATTGATTTAAGAACAAATCCATCGTTAAGCTGTATTCTGGTAGATAATAAATCGTATTCTGATACAAACTGGGCAACTAAAAAAGATGCTTCAGCAAGCTTTAATCACTCTACTTGCGATCTTTATACTTTAATTCCAGATGTTAAATTCGAAACTAAATTAATTGCTCTTGGCATTGATTCCGGCAGTATTGACGGAAAGGTGTTAACTGCAAATATTAGTACGATAACAACGCTGGATGTATCTGCAAGTTCAATTAGCGATTTAAAGGGTATTGAAAATTTTACTTCTTTGAAAACGTTAATATGTTTTGAAAACAGCATAAGTATTTTAGATCTTTCTCAAAATTATGACCTGACTTATTTAGACTGTGATAAAAATGATTTGATTTTTTTAAATCTTTCTAAAAACACTTTGTTAACAGATTTAATCTGCAGCAATAATAATTTAACTTCTATAGATGTTTCGCAGAATATCAATGTTATCAATTTCAATTGTGCCAGCAATCAGCTTTTGAACATTAATGTTTCTAAAAACACAAAACTGCTTAGTTTTAATTTTAATGGAAATCAATTAAAAACATTAGATATTTCTAAAAACACAGTTTTAAAAACTTTAGACTGTGGGGGCAATCAATTTGCGGTATTGGATTTTTCTAAAACCACTACTCTAGTCGATTTAAACTGTAACAGAAATAAACTTGAATACCTGAATTTGAAAAATGGTAAAAACAATCTTCTGATTGAACCGGATTTTAAAAACAACCCAAAACTGACTTGTATTGTAGTAGACAATGCTTCTTATTCTAATATAAATTGGGCAGATTCAAAAGAGAATATCGCAAGCTATAATGAAGTTACTTGTTCTGTTTTAATTCCGGATTCTTATTTTGAAGATAAATTAATTCAATTGGGTATTGATAAAGATGGTAAAAATGGTCAGGTCGCTATATCAAGCGTTTTAGGCGTAACTTCTTTAAATGTGGCGAGCAGTTTAATATCTGATTTAACAGGAATTCAAAGTTTTAAAGATTTGAATGTTTTAAATTGTAGCAGTAATATCATGACAACGATAGATTTGTCAAAAAACACCAATTTAACAGAATTGCTCATTCCATCGAACAAACTGACAGCTCTGGATCTTTCTAAAAATACTGCTTTAACAAAATTAACCTGTTATTCTAATTCTTTTACAAATCTTGATTTTTCATCAAATACGGCTTTAACGACCTTATCTTGCGACAGAAATAAACTAACAAGTTTAAATGTGTCAAAAAATAAGGCATTGACTTATTTAGATTGTTCTCAAAATCAATTAGCGACTTTAGATGTTGGTCAAAATACGGCTTTGATAAATTTAAATTGCTCTACAAATCAATTAACGAATCTCGATATTTCGAAAAACATAACGTTAACATGGTTTCTTTGTAATTATAACAAAATAGCAACTTTAGATGTTTCCGGTAATCTTGAGTTGAAACAATTGTCCTGTACCGATAATAAATTAAAAAGCCTGGATGCTTCTAAAAATACTGCATTGACCATTTTTGAATGCAGTACAAATAATCTTGAATATGTAAATGCAAAAAACGGAAACAATAATAAAATAATAAGAGCTTCATTTGGGTACAATCCTAACCTGTTTTGTATTTTGGTTGATAATGCAGCTGTAGCAACTGCTAATTATATCACATGGAAAAAAGATAAAGAAGCAACTTATTCTGATACTTTTTGTGACACTGGTTTTACCTTGATTCCTGATTCTAATTTTGAAGATAAACTTATCGAATATGAAATTGACACTGATGGAAAAAATGGAAAAGTACTGACTAAAAGTATTGCTTCAATTTCTCAATTATTTATTATTTCAAGTTCTATTTCAGATTTAACGGGTATAGAAGACTTTAAAAGCCTGGAGGTTTTAAACTGTGAAGACAATAAACTTACAACTCTTGATGTATCTAAAAACCTGTTATTAGCTTCTCTTTACTGTGGAAAAAATCAATTGACAAATCTGGATCTTTCAAAAAATACTTTATTAAACGAACTGATTTGCGGAAATAATCAATTAACAAATCTGGATCTTTCTGCCAATACAGCTATGAACGTGTTACGTTGCGATCATAATCAATTAAAAAATCTTGATTTCACTAAAAACAAAGAGCTCGGTACTTTGTATTGTAATGCTAATCAGCTTGAAAGTCTGAATTTAAAAAACGGAAACAACACTGCATTATACGATACTAATTTTACGTTAAACCCAAATTTAACTTGTATTCTTGTTGATAACGCCTCGTTTGCTAGTTATAACTGGAAAAGTAAGGATAATATCGCTGTTTACAGTACAACTCCGTGTCAGGCAGTTTACACATTAATTCCTGATAGTAATTTCGAGAAAAAACTTATTGATTTAGGAATTGATACTGATGGAGTAAATGGAAAAGTCCTTACTTCGAGTATAAATACGGTGACATCATTAAATGTTTCTTCCGGCTCTATTTCTGATTTAACCGGTATTCAGAGCTTTATAAATTTAGAATCTTTGAATTGCTCGTCAAATAAATTCAGCACTGTTGATCTTTCTAAAAATACAAAATTGACATCGCTGGTAATTAATACCAATTTTGGTTTAAATCAATTAGATCTTACAGCAAATACCGCTCTAATTTCATTAGACTGTAATTCAGGCTATATATCTTCTTTAGATCTTTCTAAAAATAAAGCATTAACTTTTATCAATTGCAGCAGTAATAATCTGGTTAGTTTGAATTTAAAAAATGGCAACAATAAAAATTTAAATCTGAATTCTACATTTGTAAAGAATTCTAATTTAACTTGTATTATTGTCGATGATGAAATTTATGCCAATCAAAAATGGTTAGACCTTAAAGACAGCACGGCGTCTTATACCTTAGACTGCATTAATTATACGTTAATTCCTGATAGTAATTTTGAACAAAAATTAATTTCATTAGGTATTGATACGGACGGATTAAATGGAAAAATTGTAACTTCAAATATTAGCAAAGTTACTTATCTTGATCTCTCTAATAGTAATATTACAAACTTAACCGGTATTGAAAAATTTACTGCCTTAACGTATTTAGACTGTAATTTTAATAAAATAAGTACCATTGATGTTAGTAAAAACAAGTTACTGACTAAATTGTCGCTACATGATAATCAATTAACAAGTTTAGACGTTAGTTCGAATAAGGACTTATATAATCTAACTTTTAGTTTAAATCAGATTAAAACAATCGATTTATCTCAAAATAAAAACCTGCATATAATAGCCGCAGACAGAAATTTACTTAGCAGTATTAATCTTTCGGCAAATCCTGCTATTGAAATACTTTTTTGCGGAAGTAACAATTTAACAACAATTGATGTTTCAAACCTTCCAAATTTAATAGCGCTGGAATGTTCATTAAATAATATAGCTGAGCTAAATGTTTCTAATAACAGCAAACTGGAAGATCTTTATTGCTATAATAATCAAATAAAAGCGCTGGATCTAAAAAATAATCCGGAATTGCTGCATTTAAGCGCTTCATCAAATCAGTTGACTTCATTAGATTTGTCGAATAACAAAAAACTTACACTGGCTCATGTTATTTTTAATCCGTTAACATATTTAAATATCCAAAACGGAAATAATGAAAACTTTGTTGTAGCATCAAATACCGGAAAAAAAGCTGACTCTGGTTTATACACAACCTTTTTAGGACTTACTTCTCTAAGTTGTATTCAGGTTGATAATGTAGCTTATTCGAATGCGAATTGGTCACAAATCAAGGAATCGACGACAACTTATTCTAATACATGTAAAACATTAGGTGTAGATGATTCTGTTTTTGCAAAAGCTACAATTTACCCAAATCCAACTAACGGAGAGGTAAACATTGACAATATTATTTTAGACAAAGCAAATGTTTACAATGAATTGGGGCAACTGGTAAAAACATTTACTTTAGACTCAAATAATACAAATAATACCATCAATTTATCCGGTTTGTCAAAAGGTGTTTATTACATCTATTTAATCAATCAGGATGCAGCTTCGGCTAAAAAAATTATCATAAAATAACAATTAAATTGTAAACAGTAAAATCCCATTCGTCGCGGCGAATGGGATTTTTTTTATGCATTTTTTCTTTGGAATCTCTTTGCAGGAAAAACTTTATAGCGCTAAATTTAAGTAGCTTATCTAATTTGGCGTACTACAACGGCATTATTAATATTTACATTTTTAATACGTCTTTCCGTAATAAAATTCCAATTGTAATTCGTATTCTTGTACTTCCAAAACCATAAATGTAATCTATGAGAACAAAACTACTTTTGTTGCTTTTATTAGCAAATTTTTCTATTTACGCTCAATATACTTCAATACCGGATATTAATTTTGAGAACAAATTAATAGCTCTTGGCATTGATTCGGGAGTTGCAGATGGTAAGGTTTTAACCGCAAATGTTACATCACTGACTACTTTGGACATTTCTTACGGTAATATTTCTAACTTAACCGGTATTCAGGATTTTACATCTTTAAAAACGTTGAATTTTTCACATAATTTAATTTCAAATGTGGATCTTTCTAAAAATGTTGCTTTAACATCTTTAGACTGCAGCATTAATAAATTGACAGCCCTTAATATTTCGAGTAATGTATTATTAAAAGAATTATTGTCTCACAACAATCAATTAACAACTATTGATGTTTCGAAAAACATAGCTCTCGAAACATTTCACACAGGATTCAACAAATTAACGAGTTTGAATGTATCCAAAAATACGGCTTTAATAAAACTGACATTTGAAGCAAATCAACTACAAACAATTGATGTATCAAAGAACACATTGTTAACGTATTTTATTTGTAATAACAACCTCATGAAAAATTTAGATCTTTCTAAAAACACAGCTTTGATCTATTTTTTATGCAATGACAATAATCTGACATCCGTGAATCTTAAAAATGGGAAAAACACTTTATTAGATAATATTATCAACTTTACAAACAATCCAAATTTAACTTGTATTCAGGTTGATAATATCGCATATTCAAATACCTTTTGGTCACAAAAAGATGCAACTGCTGTTTTTAGTACAGATTGCGCTTATCCGTACACGGTAATTCCAGACATTAAATTTGAAGAAAAATTAGCTGCTTTAGGAATTGATACTGATGGTATAAACGGAAAAGTATTAACCTCGAATATTACTCCTGTAACAGAATTGAGCATGCAATTTAGTTCGATTTCTAACTTAACGGGGATTCAGGCATTCGAAAATTTAACTGCTTTAGATTGCAGCAATAATAATTTAACGAGTCTTGATCTTTCAAAAAACATAAGTCTGACAACTCTAAATTGTGACAGCAACAAACTAACAAGTCTTAATTTATCTAAAAATATCAATCTTAAAAAGTTAGATTGTAATGTAAATTTACTGACATCTTTAGATGTTTCAAAAAACACCGCATTAACCTGGTTATATTGTTATAATAATAAATTAACGTCATTAATCGTGACAAAAAATATACTTTTAGACGATTTATATTTTTCTGATAATAAACTAACAACCATAGATTTATCTAAAAATCCTTTATTGATTTCTTTATATTGTCACAACAACCTTCTAACGAATCTTGATGTTTCTAAAAATCCTAAATTAATTATTTTATATGCTGTAAATAATCAGTTATTAAGTTTAGATGTTTCTAAAAACCCGGCTTTAACAAACCTGAGTGTTCTTAATAATAAGTTGGTTGAGTTAAATTTAAAAAATGGTAATAACACGATTTTAAATTCATCACTGAATTTTAAAACAAATCCAAATTTAACTTGTATACAGGTTGATAATGCAGCTTATTCAAACGCAAACTGGTCAACTAAAAAAGATGCAACTGCAGCATATAATGAAACTTGTGTGTCTCTATTTACTTTAATTCCTGATATAAATTTTGAAAATAAATTAATCTCTCTTGGCTTTGATTCCGGAACTCCGGACGGAAAGGTTCTTACTGCTAATATAGCGAATATTGAGACCTTGCAAATTCAGGCAAGTTCAATATCTGACTTAACCGGAATTCAGGATTTTAAAAGTCTGAAAACTTTAGATTGCTCTGGTAATAACCTTACTAACCTTGATGTTACTAAAAATACGGCACTAACATTCCTCCAATGCCCGAATAATAAATTGACTACTCTGGATATTTCTAAGAACATTCATCTTTCAATGCTTAATTGTATTTCAAATAATCTGACTGCTTTGGATGTTTCTCTAAATGTAGAAATAACATATTTGTATTGTGCCCAAAATCTTTTGACTTCATTAAATGTAACAAAAAACATTCTTTTGGATGATTTTTATTTTGCTGAAAACAAATTAACAACTATTGATTTATCACAAAATCCTTTACTGCTTGCTCTTGTTTTTGACAACAACTATATCACTAATTTAGATATCTCAAAAAACACAAAACTGCTCGCATTGCATGCCGCTAATAATCAACTTAGCCGTTTAGATCTTTCAAAGCATACAGCACTAAAGGAATTGATTTTAAAGAATAATAATTTAGTTGAACTGAATTTAAAAAATGGAAACAATCCGAGTTTAATACCTCGTTTTATAGATTTTACAAACAATCCAAATCTAACTTGTATATTGGTTGATGATGTCGCATATTCAAACTTAAACTGGTCAGACAAAAAAGATGCAACTGCCAATTATACCGTTTTATGTGATGGCAGTTATACTTTAATTCCCGACATAAATTTTGAAAAAAAATTAATTAGCAGAGGTCTGGATTTAGGTATTCCTGATGGAAAGGTATTGACGGCAAATATTGCCTCTGTTACAGATTTAGATTTGTATAAATCTTCTATTAGTGATTTGACCGGTATAGAAGGATTTACTGCTTTAGAGACTTTATATTGTGGAGATAACCAAATAACAACTCTTGATTTTTCTAAAAACACAAAGCTGAAACAACTGGAATGCTATCAAAATAAATTAACCAGCTTAAATTTAAATTCAAATCCTGATTTATGGTATTTAGATTGTTTCTCAAATAAACTGACTACTTTAGATTTATCTCAAAATAAACTATTGGAAACTGTATATTGTTATGATAATTTATTGACTAATTTAAATGTTTCCAGTCTAAAAAAATTAGAATCTCTGGATTGTCCGGATAATCAATTAACAAACCTGGATGTTTCTACTAATACAGGCTTGAAACAACTGCATTGCTATAGAAATAAATTAAAAAGCCTGGATATTTCTAAAAATATTGTTTTGTCTGATTTGGTTTGCTTTTCGAATGAACTTACATATTTGAATGTAAAAAACGGTAACAATACCAATTTTGTAGTTAGCCAGTATTCTACTAAATTTACAATTAATCCAAATTTAAGCTGTATTGAAGTTGATAATGCATCTTATTCAAACACAAATTGGTCTGCTGCAAAAGATGCAACAGCAAACTTTAGCACAGATTGCTCCATTTTTTATGTTGCAATTCCTGATCAGAATTTCGAGCAAAAACTAATTGATTTAGGAATTGATACAGATGGATTGAACGGAAAAATAACGGCTTCGAATATAAGTTCTATTACTTCTTTGGATCTTTCAAACAGTAATATCTCTGATTTATCAGGTATTGAAAATTTCACGTCACTAACTTATTTAAACCTTAGAAATAATCAATTAAAATCATTAGATGTAAGCAAAAATGCACTTTTAGAAATATTAGATGTTTCTTCAAACCAACTTACAACTTTAGATTTGTCTAAAAATACTAAACTGACTATTGTTTATATAACAAATAATCCTTTGATTTCATTAAACCTTCGAAACGGCAATAATAAAAACTTTATTTTGCCAACACAAACTGCCAAACAATCGGCTTCTGGTTTATACACCACCTTTTTAGGACTTACAACTCTAGGCTGTATTCAGGTTGATGATGCAGATTATTCGAATGCAAATTGGTCACAAATTAAAGAAGCAACTACAATTTATTCTAACACTTGTAAAACATTAGGTGTTGATGATTCTGTTTTTGCAAAAGCTACGATTTACCCAAATCCAACTAACGGAGAAGTAAACATTGGTAATATCATTTTAGACAAAGCAAATGTTTATAATGAATTGGGGCAGCTGGTAAAAACTTTTACTTTAGATTCAAATAATACAAATAATACAATCAATTTATCCGGTTTGTCAAAAGGTGTTTATTACATCTATTTAATCAATCAGGATGCGGCTTCGGCTAAGAAAATTATAGTCGAATAATTTTTTATTCTTTAAACTAAAAAATCCCATTTGCTGCGGCGAATGGGATTTTTTTTATGTTTTAAATCTCTTTACAAAATAGCCTCGCAAGTAAATACTTCTTTCAGTCGAACCCCTTTTTCAGTATGTTCTACCGTTATAATTTGATTATGAGCATCATGTTCCAAAAACAAATAGTGATTATTATCTGCCGCTGCGTTTAAAAATTTTGATTTCTCCGGCATTGTCAACAAAGGTCGGGTATCATAACCCATAACATAAGGTAACGGAATATGTCCGGCTGTCGCCAATAAATCAGCACAAAAAACTATTGTTTTATCCTTATATTGAATATGCGGAATCATTTGTTTTTCGGTATGTCCATCAACATAATAAATCCCGAAATTCATTTCTTCAGAAAAGCCAAAATCACTTTCAGGGCGTTTTATAAAATTCAATTGTCCGCTTTCCTGCATTGGCAAAATATTCTCTGAAAGAAAAGATGCTTTTTCACGAGGATTTGGTTTTGTTGCCCAATCCCAATGATTTTCATTAGTCCAATATTTTGCATTTTTAAAAGCAGGTTCATATCCGGTTTTGTCTGAATTCCACTGAACACTTCCTCCACAATGATCAAAATGAAGATGTGTCATAAAAACATCGGTAATATCATCTCGGTGAAAACCATATTTAGCCAGTGATTTATCTATAGAATGTGATCCCCAAAGCGAGTAATATCCAAAAAACTTTTCAGATTGCTTATTTCCCATTCCGGTGTCAATCAAAATCAGGCGATTTCCATCTTCAATAAGTAAACAACGCGCTGCAATATCAATCAAATTATTTGCATCGGCCGGATTGGTTTTATTCCAAATTGTTTTAGGAACAACACCAAACATAGCGCCTCCGTCTAATTTAAAATTTCCGGATTCTATTGGATAAAGTTTCATGAGTATAAATTTCTAATATGAAAAACAAAGCTAGGCAATACAATTTCGTTATGCTAAATATTCTATTAAAAAACTCAAAACGCTATTATTCTAAAGCAATCGAAGCGCTTTTTATAATTTCTTATTTGTTTAATAAATTATAAAAACCTTAATAAAAATCAATTCTGGAACTATTTGATTTCCTTAAATAACTATTATCTATTTTAACATTTGTTATAATAATGTGAAGCGTTATGGAAAAAGGTTTTTAAGTCGTATCTTTGCGGATAATTTCATTTCAACATTGACATACAGCGCTTTAATTGTAATAAATTCATTACTGTTTTTAGCTGTACATTAAAATGAAGAAAAACAAATACCATAAAAATGATAAAAGTTTCTGATACAGCCAAAAAGAAAATCATCGACTTAATGAATGATGATGGTTTTGATGCCGCACATGATTACGTACGCGTAGGAGTGAAAAGTGGCGGATGCTCTGGTTTGTCTTATGATTTAAAATTTGACAAAACCAAAGGCGACGACGATAAAATATTTGTAGACAACGACATAACAATTGCAGTTGAAAAAAAATCATTCCTGTATTTAGCCGGAACAATTCTTGAATTTTCAGGAGGATTAAACGGAAAAGGATTTGTATTCAATAATCCAAATGCAAGCAGAACTTGTGGTTGTGGAGAATCATTCTCTCTTTAAAATAATTAAATGATTGCAAAATTTAAAGATTTAAAAATTACGGAAGTGATTTAATTTAAATCCTTCAATTTTTAAATCTTTCAATAAAAAAACAATGAGCAAATACACTGAAGACGATTTAAAAATCGAACTCGAAACCAAAGAATACGAATACGGATTTTACACCGATATTGAATCGGAAACGTTTCCTATTGGCTTAAACGAAGATATTGTAAGAGCTATTTCTCTTAAAAAAGAAGAGCCGGAATGGATGACCGAATGGCGTATCGAAGCTTTTCGTGCATGGAAAGAAATGATCGAGCCGGAATGGGCAAACGTTCATTATGTAAAACCTGATTTTCAGGCAATTTCATACTATTCTGCTCCGAAACAAGTAGATCCAAATAAAACTTTGGATGATGTAGATCCGGAACTTTTAGAAATGTACAAAAAGTTAGGTATCTCTGTCGACGAACAAAAAATGATGAACAATGTCGCTATGGATATTGTTGTCGATTCTGTCTCTGTTGCCACTACTTTCAAAAAAACATTGGGAGAAAAGGGAATTATTTTCTGTCCAATTTCAGAAGCCATTAAAGAACATCCTGAATTAGTTCGTAAATATTTAGGAACTGTTGTACCTCAAAAAGACAACTTTTATGCAGCATTAAACTCAGCGGTTTTCTCTGATGGAAGTTTCTGTTATATTCCAAAAGGCGTTCGTTGCCCAATGGAACTTTCAACTTATTTCAGAATCAATCAGGCAGGAACAGGGCAATTCGAAAGAACTCTTGTTATTGCTGATGCTGGAAGTTACGTATCATACCTTGAAGGTTGCACTGCACCAAGTCGTGACGAAAATCAATTGCACGCTGCTGTAGTTGAATTAATCGCTTTAGACGACGCCGAAATTAAATATTCTACAGTTCAAAACTGGTTTCCCGGAAACAAAGAAGGAAAAGGTGGAGTTTATAACTTCGTAACCAAAAGAGGTTTATGCGAAACAAACGCTAAAATTTCATGGACACAAGTAGAAACTGGTTCTGCTGTAACCTGGAAATACCCTTCTTGTATATTAAAAGGAGATAATTCGGTAGGAGAATTTTATTCAATTGCCGTTACCAATAATCACCAACAAGCAGATACGGGAACTAAAATGATCCATTTAGGAAAAAACACTAAATCGACTATTATTTCTAAAGGTATCTCGGCTGGTAAATCACAAAACAGTTACCGTGGATTAGTGCAAATTAGCCCAAGAGCTGAAAATGCAAGAAACTTTTCGCAATGTGATTCTCTATTAATGGGGAACAATTGTGGAGCGCATACTTTCCCTTATATCGAAAGTAAAAATCCATCGGCAAAAATAGAGCACGAAGCAACTACAAGTAAAATTGGAGAAGATCAGGTTTTTTATTGCAACCAAAGAGGTATTCCGACTGAAAAAGCGATTGCCTTAATTGTAAACGGTTTCAGTAAAGATGTATTAAACAAACTTCCAATGGAATTTGCTGTTGAAGCTCAAAAATTATTAGAGATTTCTTTAGAAGGATCTGTAGGTTAATAAAAATAAAGCGATATGGATATCATCTTAAAAAATGTAAAGAAAAAAGATTTTCCAGTTTTTCAATCACTGGCAAAATCTCTTGGTTTTGAAATTGTTGAAGAAAATGAAAAACCATATAATCCAGAATTTGTAAAAGAGATTTTAGATGCTGAGCAAAGTATAAAGGACGGAAAAGGAGTTAAAATAAAATTAGAAGATTTGTGGAAGTAATTTATTCTGAAAAAGCTCAAAAAGACAGAGAGTATTGGAAAAAATCTGGGAATAAAGCAATTATGAATAAGATTACTGCCTTGATTGAAGATATACAGCTTCATCCTTTTGAAGGTATCGGAAAACCTGAACCTCTAAAATATGAATTGTCTGGAAAATGGTCTAGGAGAATAAATCAAGAACATCGAATAATTTACAAGATTACCGAAGAAGACACAATCGATATATTAGATATTCTTTCTTTAAGAGGACATTACGAATAAGCATTAATGGAAAACAAAAAAGTAATCATTTTAGGTTCAGCCAGAAAAAACGGAAACACAACAAAAATTGTGGATGAGATTTCTAAAGAACATGGAATAGACGTAATTGATTTAAGTGATTATAACATTTCTCATTATGATTACGAAAGCAAAAACAGAGAAGACGATTTTCTTCCTTTAATAAGAAGAATACTTGAAGAGTACGAAACTTTAATTTTTGCAACGCCAATATATTGGTATAATATGAGTGGAATTATGAAGGTTTTCTTTGATCGTTTTTCGGATTTGATCCGAATTGAAAAAGAAACCGGACGAAAACTTAGAGGAAAGAAAATTGGTGTGATATCAAATTCACACGATAATGAAATTGAAGAAAGTTTTTACATTCCCTTCAAAAAAACAGCCGATTATTTAGGCATGGAATATTTAGGACACGCGCATTTTAATGCAAATATCCTTGACCAAAAAACAAAAATAGAATTGACATTTATATAAAATAAAAGCAAACAATGTTATCAATAAAAAACCTTCACGCCTCAATTGGTGATAAAGAAATCCTTAAAGGAATTAATATAGAAGTTAATGCTGGCGAAGTACACGCTATCATGGGACCAAACGGTTCAGGAAAAAGTACACTTTCGGCTGTAATTGCCGGAAACGAAAATTATGAAGTTACAGATGGAGCTGTTTTCCTTGATGGAGAAGATCTTGCTGACTTAGCTCCGGAAGAAAGAGCACACAAAGGAGTTTTCCTTTCTTTTCAATATCCTGTAGAAATTCCCGGAGTAAGTGTAACAAACTTCATGAAAACTGCAATTAACGAAACTCGTAAAGCAAACGGACAGGAAGAAATGCCGGCTAACGAAATGCTAAAAGTAATTCGTGAGAAATCTGAATTATTAGAAATCGATCGTAAATTTTTATCTCGTTCATTAAACGAAGGTTTTTCTGGTGGTGAGAAAAAAAGAAATGAAATTTTTCAAATGGCAATGTTAGAGCCAAAATTAGCAATCCTTGACGAAACCGATTCTGGTCTTGATATCGATGCCCTAAGAATTGTTGCTAACGGAGTTAACAAACTAAAAAGCGAGAAAAACGCAATTATCGTTATCACGCACTACCAACGTTTGTTAGATTATATCGTTCCGGATTTCGTTCACGTTCTTTACAACGGTAAAATCGTAAAATCAGGAGGAAAAGAATTAGCTTACGAACTGGAAGAAAAAGGATACGACTGGATTAAAGCGGAGAACTAAACAGTCCAAAGTCGCAAGTCTTAAAGTCAAAAGAAATTATGAGTAAATTTAATTCTTTCGAAGAAATTAATTCTTGGAAAAAATCAAGAATTTTTAATAAAAGAATTTATCTGATTACTGAAAACTCTAATTTTAAAAAAGACTTCGATTTTGTTAGACAAATTAGACGAGCATCAATCTCTATATCATCAAATATAGCTGAAGGCTTTGAGAGAAATACAGACAAAGAGTTTATTTACTTTTTATATGTAGCAAAAGCATCAGCAGGAGAAGTTCGATCTCAATTATATTTAGCATTTGATCTGGAATACATTATTAAGGAAGAATTTGAAATACTTTTAGAATCGGTAACAGAAATATCGAAATTATTAAGTGGTTTCATTAAATATTTGAGTCAAAAGTCATAAAACAGAAAGTCATAAGTACAAACTTTATACTTTAATTTTTTGACCTTTTGGGCAAACAGTCGACAATCCTGAGTCTTTCGACTTTCGACTTTCGACTTTAAGACTAAAAAAGAACAATGGATTTAAAAGAAAAATTAGTATCGTCTTTTATGGCTTTTGAAGAGCGTGTCGATGTACATTCAGATTTACATGACATTCGCACAAATGCCTTAAAAAACTTTGAAAATAAAGGTTTCCCAACCAAAAAAGAAGAAGCTTGGAAATATACATCGCTAAATGCCATCTTAAAAAATGACTTTACGGTTTTTCCTAAGCAGGAAAATGCAATCGAATTTAATCATGTAAAAAAATACTTTTTACACGAAATCGACACATATAAATTAGTGTTTATAGATGGTGTTTTTAGTTCGCATTTGTCTTCTACAACACATGACGGAATCGATGTTTGTTTAATGTCATCGGCATTAACCAAACCAAAATACAAAATGGTTATTGATACATACTTCAATCAAATCGCAAGCAAAGACGACAGTTTGACTTCGTTGAATACTGCTTTTGCAAGTGAAGGAGCCTTTATCAATATTCCGCAAAAGAAAGTAGCAGATAAACCTATCGAAATCATGTATTTCTCAACAGGAAACGAAGCTGCTTTAATGGTTCAGCCTAGAAATTTGGTTATTGTGGGTGAAAATTCACATGTTCAAATTATCGAGCGTCACCAAAGTTTGAACGAAAATCCGGTTTTAACGAATTCGGTTACAGAGATTTTTGCTCAAAAACGTGCCATTGTTGACTATTACAAAATTCAAAATGACAATAGCGAAGCGAACTTAGTTGACAACACTTATGTTTCTCAACAACAAGAAAGTCACGCTTCGGTTCATACATTTTCGTTTGGTGGAAATCTTACGCGTAATAATTTAAACTTTTATCACTTTGGTGAAAGATTGACAAGTACGCTTAACGGAATTTCTATTTTAAATGATAAGCAACATGTTGATCATTATACTTTGGTAAACCACGCAACGCCAAATTGCGAAAGTTTCCAGGATTATAAAGGAATTTTTTCTGATCGCTCAACAGGTGTTTTCAACGGAAAAATCTTGGTTGATAAAGAAGCTCAAAAAACAAATGCTTTCCAAAAAAGCAACAATATTTTATTGAGTGACAAAGCTACAATCAATGCAAAACCACAATTAGAGATTTTTGCTGATGACGTAAAATGTTCTCACGGTTGTACCGTTGGACAACTTGACGAAACAGCCATGTTCTACATGCAATCTCGTGGAATCCCGAAAAAAGAAGCTAAAGCTTTATTGATGTACGCATTCTCAAATGCCGTTATCGAAAGCATTAAAATACCGGAATTAAAACAAAGAATTACTAAAATCATTGCCATGAAATTAGGCGTGAATTTAGGATTTGATTTGTAAATAATTCTATTTGACATTATATTCAAACCCGACAGGTTTTTAAAACCTGTCGGGTTTTGTGCATCTAGACTATTTCTTCACACTTTCAATTACGCCTTTCAAAAAGCCATTAAAGTCAAACCTTTTATCTCCTTCTCTCACTCCCATTCTCACAACTACCATATCCAGAGACGGAATAATCGCTACCATTTGTCCTTGGTATCCGCTGCAATAAAACATATCGCGAGGCACATCAGGAAATTTTCCTCCGGCATTTAGCCAAAATTGTGCACCGTATTTTCCTTCAGAAGTATTGGTTGGCGTTGCTGTATATTTTACCCAGCTTTCATCCAGAATTTGTTCTCCGTTCCAATTTCCTTTATGCAGATATAATAATCCAAATTTTGACCAATCTCTTGGCGTTGCCCATGCGTAAGACGAACCTACAAATGTTCCCGACATATCCTGCTCAACAATCATCGAGTTCATTCCGATTTTATCGATTACGGCGCTGTACCAAAAATCAAGATATTCTTGTTGTGTTTTAAACTGATTTCTTAAAATTCGGGACAATAAATTTGTAGTTCCGGACGAATAATTCCAATGCGTGTCTGGTTTAAATTGAGCAGGTTTATCCATTTGCACTTTCCCCATATCTTCGGCCTGAAAAAGCATTTTTGTGGCGTCACAAATGGTGCTGTAATTCTCCTCCCATTCTAAACCGGAATTCATGTGAAGCAAATCGTTTATCGTGATAATTTTACGATCGTCTTTCTGCCATTCAGCAATTGGAGCTGGTTTATAAATATCAATTTTTCCTTGTTTGGCTAAAACTCCAAAAGCAGAACTCGTAATACTTTTTGTCATTGACCAACCTAAAATTTTACTGTCTTTATTAAAATTTTTATCATATTTCTCGGCAATCAATTTATCTTTATATAAAACCACAACGGCACGGGTTCTTTTTGTTTTTCCTTCGTTTTTATCAAAAGCATTTTCGACCGCATTCTTCAATTTAGAATAATCGACATTAGCAAAAAGCGTATCTTTTGGTTCGTTATTCCCGTAAGGAAAAGGAAGATTATTAACTAATTTCGTTCTCTTTGGTAATAAATAAGGCTTAGAAATATCATAATCATCATTAATCAAAGTTGCACCTAAACCTTCTCTGTAAATCGCTTTTCTTTCTTTTAAACCATAGACTGCCGAAGTGGCAAACTTTCCGGAATCATTAATCGTATTGGTCGCCAAATCAATCATATCAATATCATTGTCGGTTTTTTCGATTAACTCTTTTGAACGATTATCGATAAAATGTCCGGACGCAATGCTTTTAGCCGAAAAACCGGATATTAAATCAAGTTTTGGATATGTTGTAAATCCGAAGTATAAAAATGCAAGAACTAAAACTAAAACAAGTAATTTGAGAAATTTTTTCATAATGATTACAGCTATTTTTTATTGCAATATAATTAATTTATGTGCACGATTTTATGACTCAATTTAGAATTACGATTCATAAAATTCAGAAAAGGGAATTAATTTTTAGTGAATCACTATTAAAGCCTTTCATTGATGGCATCATAAAAGGAAATTATAGTTTTGATGGATAAACCAATTTAGTTTTAGTACTTTTGTAAATAGAATTTTTCTAAATAAGACATGTTAGATATCCAAAAAATAAGAGCTGATTTTCCAATTCTTACCCAAAAAGTAAACGGAAAACCTTTAGTATATTTCGATAACGGAGCAACTTCGCAAAAACCACAAATTGTGATTGATGCCGAAGTCAGATATTATCAGGAAATAAACGCCAATATTCACCGTGGCGTTCACACTTTAAGCCAATTAGCTACTGATGCTTACGAGGCTTCCCGTGGTAAAGTAAAAGAGCATATAAATGCAAAATTTGCGCATGAAGTACTTTTTACTTCAGGAACAACGCACGGAATCAATTTAGTAACCAATGGTTTTGCTTCTATTTTAAAACCTGGCGACGAAATAATTGTTTCGTCTTTAGAGCATCATAGTAATATTGTGCCGTGGCAAATGTTATGCGAAAAAACAGGAGCAACTTTAAAAGTTATTCCGATGAATGAGGATGGCGAATTAATTTTAGAGGCTTTTGATGCTTTACTTTCAGAAAACACTAAAGTTGTAACGGTAAACCATATTTCGAATGCATTGGGAATCATCAATCCTATTAAATATATTATTGAAAAAGCTCATGCTGTTGGTGCAGCCGTTTTAATTGACGGTGCGCAGGCTGTTCCGCATTTAAAACCGAATGTTCAGGATTTAGATTGTGATTTTTATGCCTTTTCCGGACATAAAATGTGCGGTCCAACAGGAACCGGAATTTTATACGGAAAAGAAGCGTGGTTAAATAAATTACCTCCATATCAAGGTGGCGGTGAAATGATCAAGGAAGTTACTTTCGAAAAAACGACTTATGCAGATCTTCCTCATAAATTTGAAGCCGGAACTCCAAATATTGCCGGAGGAATTGTTTTAGGAACCGCAATTGATTATTTAAATAACATTGGTTTTGAGAATATTCAGCAATATGAAAATGAATTATTAGAATACGCAACAAAACAATTATTAGAAATTGAAGGTTTGAAAATTTACGGAACCGGAAAAAATAAAGCTTCCGTAGTTTCGTTTAATATTGACGGAATTCATCCTTACGATGTTGGTTCAATTATCGATAAATTAGGAATCGCCGTGAGAACCGGTCACCATTGCGCACAACCTATTATGAATTTCTTCTGCATTCCGGGAACTATTCGTGCTTCGTTTTCTTTCTATAACACAAAAGAAGAAATTGATTCGATGGTAGAAGCGGTTAAAAAAGCAAAAACAATGTTAAGCTAAAACAAATTTTTATGAGACTATTATCTTTATTGCTGTTAACGATTTTTATTGCAACTGGTTGTTCAAGCCAAAAAAAAGCAGATATGACAGCTACCCAAATTGAGTATTCGGCGGTTTCAAGAGGTTTATACAAACAGATTATAGTTCAAAACCAAACCGTTTCTGTGGTTAACAGTCGCGGCGGAGAAGCAACTGAAAGCAAAATAGATACTGCAAAATGGAACAAAATTGTAGCCGAGTTTGGAAAAGTAAATTTAGATAGTATTCCAAATTTAAAAGCACCAACCGAAAAACGTTTTTATGATGGCGCTGCAATTGGAAATCTAAAAATAACTCAAAATCAGAAAACATATGAAACTAAAGGTTTTGATAACGGTTTTCCTCCAAAGGAAATTGAAAAATTGGTAAATTTGCTGACTGATTTTACGAAAGAATAATTATGACAATAAAAGAAATACAAAACGAAATAATAGACGAATTTTCGATGTTTGATGACTGGATGCAACGTTATGAGTACATCATCGAATTAGGAAAAAGTCTTCCAATAATAAAAGAAGAGTACAAAATTGACGAGAATTTAATCAAAGGCTGTCAATCGAAAGTTTGGCTGCAGGGAGAACAAAAAGACGATAAAATTGTTTTTACTGCGGATAGTGATGCGATTTTAACCAAAGGAATTATCGCCATTTTAATTCGTGCTTTCTCCAATCAAAAAGCAGAAGATATTATTAATGCTGATACTCAATTTATTGACGAAATTGGTTTAAAAGAACATTTATCTGCCACTCGTGCCAATGGTTTGGTTTCGATGATAAAAAACATCAAAATGTACGCTTTGGCTTTTGATTCAAAAAATAAAAATTAAGTAAAGTCGAATTTTTCACGTTAAGACATTAATCTACAAAGAAGTAAAGCTTAATTTTTCTTAATATCTTAATGGTTAGAAAAAAACATTTGCTGTTTAAATGAACTTATATCACTTATATAGTGAAAAACAAAAAACAAAAATGGAACAAGAAATAGACACAAACGAATTAGGAGAATCAATTGTAAAGGTTTTAAAAGGCATTTACGATCCTGAGATTCCTGTAGATATTTATGAGTTAGGATTAATTTACGACGTAATGGTAAATACTGATTATGAAGTAAAAATCCTGATGACATTAACATCTCCAAACTGTCCGGTTGCGGAAAGTTTACCAAGAGAAGTAGAAGAAAAAGTAAAAACAATTGAACACATAAAAGATGTTGATGTTGAAATTACTTTTGATCCGCCTTGGAGTAAAGATTTAATGAGCGAAGAAGCAAAATTAGAATTAGGAATGCTTTAAAAATTAGTCATAAAGTCGAAAGTCATAAAGTCTTAATGAACAAACTTTATGACTTTCGACATTCGACTTTAAGACTTCATTTATGGAAGAAATCATCAATAAAGTTGCCAATAGTACTTTAGAAGTTTTTGATCTTGAGGATTATTATCCAAAAGGAATACGAACACAAATTGACATTTCGCAATGGCTTTTGGAAGGATTTTTATTGAAAGAAAAAGACTTTCGGGAACATTTAAAAAATCACGATTGGTCGCAATATCAAGATCAATATGTGGCCGTTAATTGCAGTACAGACGCTATAGTGCCGGCTTGGGCATTAATTTTAGTAGCTGTTCAATTGGCGCCTTATGCCAAAAAAACGGTTAATGGAACAATCGAAGATTTAGACGGAAGTTTATACGAAGAAATCTTAACCAAACTAGATTATGCTGCATACAAAAACAAACCTGTTATTGTAAAAGGCTGTTCAAGAAAACCCGTTCCTATGCGCGCGTATATTTTGGCAACTACCTATTTACAGCCTTTTGCCCGAAGTATTATGTATGGCGAGGCATGTTCTGCAGTACCTTTATACAAGGAAACGAAGAAATAACCGTCAATTCTTATCAATAAACTCTTACCTTTTCACGGTTTTTAGTATATTTGTTAACATACACTTAAACTAGACACCATGAGAAAGATAGCTTTATTACTTTTTATTTTAGCGAACTTTACTTTTGTACAAGCACAAAATTCAGAAAAGGAATTGATCCAAAATACCGAAAAAGCGGTAAAGAAAATTAATGACACAATCGAGGGCGAAGGCTGGAAAGCAAAAGGAACAGTTTCTCTTTTATTAAATCAGTCGAGTTTTAATAACTGGATTGCCGGAGGTGAAGATAGTTTTTCCGGAACTTTAGGAATAAACTACGATTTCAATTATAAAAAAGACGATGTTACCTGGGATAATAAAGTTTTAGCCTACTACGGACTTTTACAAACTAAAAATGCCGATTTCGAAAAGAAGACAGATGACCGTTTAGAATTTAACTCTATTTTGGGTAAAAGAGCTTTTGGTGAATGGTATTACTCTTATTTTCTGAATTTCAGAACGCAATTTACAACAGGCTATATTTATGGTCAGGATGAAAACGGCAAAGAAATCAGAACGGAAAGCACCAAATTTATGTCTCCGGGCTACCTTACAACAGGTCCGGGTATTTATTGGACAAAAGATGACAATCTAAAAATAAACTTCGCTCCTTTAACTTCAAAATTCACTTTTGTAGACGGCGCTTATACATCAGGAATCGATCCAGGAACTGGTTTGCCTTATGTTGATGGAGATTATTTTGGAGTTGATGCTAATAAAACCATGCGTTACGAACTCGGATTTTACGCTTCTGTATATTACAAACTGGCTATTATGACCAACGTAACTGCCGAAAACACCTTAAATCTCTATTCAAATTATTTAGAAGATCCACAAAATGTAGATATTAATTACTCTCTAAATATTGTCATGAAAGTAAATAAATTCTTATCTGCCAATTTAGCATTTCAGGCTATTTACGACGACAACGCATTTCAGGGTCTCCAAACCAGAGAAGTATTTGGTTTAGGAGTTAATTTTGGATTCTAATTAAGGAGCATAAACTTTTTACTGCCACAGATTAAAGGATTTTAACGATTAACAGTTCAAGTTGATTTAAAAAATCATTTGAAATCTTTTAATCTGTGACAAAAAAAACGGCTTTTGAAATATTTTTCAAAAGCCGTTTTTCTTTATTCCTGATCTTCCTGATCTTCTTCTTTCTCGATTGCATCTTTATAATCCGGATACAAGAATTTATTATACGGAAATCTCGTGATATGAATCTGGCGAACAGCTTCATAAACACGTTCTCTGAATTCCTCAAAATTTTCTTTGTTCGTAGCCGAAATAAACAATGCATTATCTTCTCCTAAACGATGCATCCATGTTGTTTTCCATTCATCAAGTGTATAATGTCTCGGCGTTTTCTCCGTCATTAAATCATCTTCATCAATAGTCAAATGTTTATAAGCATCAATTTTATTGAAAACCATAATTACAGGTTTTTCATGCGCTTTTATATCCTGCAAAGTCTGGTTTACAGATTCAATATGATCTTCAAAATCAGGATGTGAAATATCGACAATATGCAAAAGCAAATCGGCTTCACGAACCTCATCAAGTGTACTTTTAAAAGAATCTACCAATTGAGTTGGCAATTTTCTAATAAAACCTACCGTGTCTGAAAGTAAAAATGGCAGGTTTTTAATCACCACTTTTCGAACGGTTGTATCCAGAGTTGCAAATAGTTTATTCTCAACAAAAACATCACTTTTACCAACGGCATTCATCAAAGTCGATTTTCCAACATTGGTATAACCAACTAAAGCAACACGTACCATTGCACCGCGATTACTACGCTGAACACCCATTTGTTTATCGATCGTCTTGATTTTATCTTTCAATAACGAAATTCGGTCACGCACAATACGTCTATCCGTTTCGATCTCAGTTTCACCGGGACCACGCATACCAATACCACCTTTTTGACGTTCAAGGTGCGTCCATAAACCGGAAAGTCTTGGTAATAAATAAATACATTGTGCTAATTCAACCTGAGTTCTTGCGTATGAAGTTTCGGCTCTTTGCGCAAAAATATCCAGAATCAAATTGGTTCTGTCTAAGATTTTACAATCAATAATTTTCGAAATATTTTTTTGTTGTGATGGTGATAATTCATCATCAAAAATTAAAGTCGATATGTCGTTTTCTTTTACAAAAAGATTGATTTCCTCTATTTTTCCCGTCCCCACAAAAGTCTTCGGATTTGGGCGTTCCATTTTTTGCGAAAAACGCTTCATCACTTCACCTCCAGCGGTAAAAGTCAAAAACTCTAATTCGTCAAGATATTCGTGTAGTTTTTCTTCACTTTGATTTTGAGTTACAATACCAACAATGGCTGTTCTCTCAAAATTTATAACTTCTTTTTCTAACATAGCTTTGAATAAGGTGCAAATTTAATGATTTGTAAGCTACTAACGCTTATAGAATTTGGTTTTTAAGTTCTATTTAAGAATTTCGCTTTCTGATAAAAATAAAAACCATTTAGAAATTAAGATCATCCAGAATTTTTTCTCAATGAAACTTAATTTTTAAATGGTTGAAAAGTGTTTAGTAAACTGCCTTTATTCGTAAATAAATGTTTTTTCAGTTTTTACAATTCCGTTTTCTTCAAGCTGTGAACAAGAGATTGGGAAATTTAATTTATTGTATTTGTATTTTTTACTTACACCAACTAAAACTGTTGATGAAGGACTAAAATTTGTTTCATTGTTATATGAAATTGATTCAAATGCAAATTCGTCTTCGTGATATGAAATCATTGGCACAATAATTTTATAATTATCACCAAACAAGTTTTGAACGATTAATGCATCAACCGATTTTTTATCATCAAAAGTAAATGTTTTAGATATTTTATCTCCAACCAAACCTCTGTGTCTTACCACATTGTCATTCGTATAACTATATTCTATTTTACCAATAATTGCTTTGTTTCTATCACGAGATGTACGTCTTACAATAATGCCATTCTCAACAATATATTCAATGTCATCAACAACATTCTGGTGATTTGTACTTTTTTTGGTAATCACTTTTATTCTTGCTCCTTCATAAGTAAAGGTTACCGTTTTAGTAATATAGTCATTACCTTCCTGATACTTTTTAACAAGTTTTGTAATATTGTTATCCGCATCATACGTATAATTCACAACTTCTTTCCAGTCGCTTCCTACTTTGTCTTTAACAGTCATGTCTAATAATCCTTTTGGGTTATAAAAGAAATGCTGTATAACATCAGAAGTGGTAATTGTTTGAATTTTACCCTCTTTAAATACTACAGTTTTGTTCACAATTTCACCATCTTTAAAATTCTGGTAATTTGTTTTTACAATATTAATCTGTTTTAATCTTACAGGTGCCTGATCCTGGCTGTGCACTAAGCATGGAAAGACCATCATCAAGATGGCAATAAAATAGGTTTTCATAGTTTTGTATCAATTTGGGATGACCAAAATACAAAATTCTATCAATTTTAAACAGTTTGTAATTTAAAAACTATAAATTATTAAAGTATCATCTAAAAATCAGCACATTAATTTTACTTTTAAAAAACTGAAACCTGCTTTTCTCCAAAAATCTTAACATCATCTACCATAAAAGCGCCATTAAGTGTTTTATCTTTTCCAGAACCAATGTATTTAAATGCGATATGAATATTTCCTGAATACGATGATAAATCAATACCGCCAGAACTCATAAATTCGCGCGCAGGAGATAATAATGACGGAAATTTTGCTTCTAGTTTTGTCCATTTTGCTTTGCTTATACTTGAACCGTCAAAATTTGTCGACACATATACTTCTAAAGAGTTTAAAGGAGAATCTACTTTTAAATCATGTTGTGCACTTCTAAAAGATAATACTGCATTTTTATAACCTGTCATATTTATTTTTGGTGAAACCAGCCATGCAATATTTTCGGCAGCAGTTGTACTTGTGGTATTAAACTCCGCATAACCATTTCCTGCATAAAGCATACTTTTCCATAATTTTGATGCTTTTTCTACAATATTGCTCCAACCCGGACGTGCAAAATTGACATTGTTTTTAACCGATTGAAAATCTTCTGAAAAAAACGGAACACTTCTGTTTCCCGTCATAACAACATCTTTTTCATCTCTTATCATTAACTGATAATCGGTTCCGAATTTTGTTAGAATTCCGCGAACTTTACCACTTCCTTCCGGTACAAAACTACTCGCAAAGCCAGCATAACTACTAGTTCTAAAAATGATTTGATTTCCGGTTTTATCGCTTAAATTCCAATTTGTAGCACCGCCAACATTGTTAGATTCTTCAAAATAATGTCGCCCAATTGCCGCTTCTGCAAACTGAACATCTTTTAATTCTATTAAAGTGTTCAGTTTACTTTCATTTAATGCTTCTTGTATCGAAATCTGCTCCACTAATTGCTGTTCATCAATTATGATACACGAAGCATTTAGAACATTTTTATAGTCATTTTGCGAAATTCTGCCTATAGTTGGGTCGCCTGCATTACTTACATACAAGCTTCCAATGCGCAATGCACCAAAATATAAATCAGTAAATTGATTTTTAAGTTTTATATACACTTTATTCCCAATACGAAAATCTACATACGTATTTGTAACGTCAACCGGAGCACTAAATCCTATTGCCGGCATTTTGTCTGTTTTTAAAGTTTGAAAAGAAATCGTTTTAAAAAAATTTCCTCCTTCATCACTTGACACCACATAAGCTTCAATAACATCGTCGTAACTATATACTTTGGGCGATGTGCCAGAAATATTTTTAACTTTTTCAACCGTTTGATTTATTGTTAAATCTGGTTGTGTACATCCTAATTTAGGAATTTCGACCTCACTGCTGCAAGAGCAAAAAATAAAAATTGTTAGTGCAAAAAGTGAATTTAAAAATCTATTTTTCATAAAGAGTCTTTTTTGAAAGTTTATAAATTAATGGCAAGGTTTATAAAATAAGTTCTTCCGTAACCGTAATAATATTTGGGTCCAAATGATGGCGCTCCACTCGAAACATCCTGATTAAGTGCTCTGAAATTAGCATTTCGAGCCTGCTCAAAACCTCCTGTTTTATAAATCCGGCCAAGAACATTATTTACACTCACAAAAAGTCCAATATATTTACTTTTAATACGCCAGGATTTTCCTCCTGAAATATTTAATAATGAAATAGGATCAAATTTCTCCTGTTTTAATAATTGCGACGCCCGTTCTTCTGTCGCTTCAGGAAAAACAAGTCCGCTTATCGGATTTTTATAAAAACGAGCAGTTCTTGCAATGGGCGATACATCAATATAACTCTCGTTCAAATAGTTCATGTTTGTTGCCAGCCACCAAAATTTTGGATCTCTATATTCTAATCCTAATGAATAAGCTTGTTGAGGCATTCCGGATTGCTTATAATTTTTAAGATATGATTCTCCAAAATCAAAAGTTAATGCGTCTCCTTTTGCGGCATTTGCATCGTTTGTGATCGAAACATTTGGATTACTTATGTATGTATAATTGCCATAACCTGCAGATAAAGTCGTTTTTAATGTTGCTGAAACCTGATATTCAACACTCAATTCGAGTCCGACATTTTTCTTGTCTAAACCAGTCAATGTCTGACTCACAAAAGCATCTGTATTATTATAACTTGCGCCGCGGTCAAAAATTCCTTCTGCATAAAAAAAGGAGGTTTTAGTTGTGTTTTCTATCAAGGTACAATAACCTGTAATTCTGGTTTTAAATTTAGGCGAGCGAAAAACATAATTTATCTCGGCACTACTTATGCTTTCATTTTCAAGTCCGTTTACAACTGAATTATTTAAGCGTGAATTTGAAAAAGTGTTGCGAATTGAAGGCGCTCTGCTAAGATGCATTCCATTAAAAAACAACCATTGTTTTCCTGATATTTTATATGTAAATCCGCCTTTGAAACCGAAATTTTCGAAATTCACTTTCTCACTTTTACCCAATGAAGTTGTTGGATAAATTCCGTTTTGGTACAATCCTTCTCTTTGATAATTTGAGACGGAATACGATTGAGACAAGTAAAAATCAACCTTTTTGTAGTTGAATTTAAACTGCGTAAAAGCTTCAATTGAACGGGCTAAAAAATTATAATTATATCCGTAAATATCTCCTTCTTTAACTTGACGATTTGGGTTTTGCAAATCTGATTGTGCTTCGTTTCCGGTATAAAACGCATCAATATCTTCAAAATATTTTCCTCCCAATAAATCTAAAAGATATTGAAATTGATGTGATTTTAAATTTCGAAATATAATTGCGCCATCAAAAGCACTGTTTTCTGTAAGCTGTATATTTAGGTTTGTGTTTGCTGCAAATGTTTTATCATCGGTTCGGTCATCATATAAAACATAATGGCTTTTGCCGGATTCATAACCTGTTATTTCTCCGTTAGAATTTGTTATAGTTTTTTGATTGGCGCGATACATTTCGTCCCAATTGATTTGGGAATTCTGAAGAAATATAGTTTTACTTTTTTCGGCATTTGCATAATCCGGAGTAAATTCTCCCGAAAATTCACCGCTGTCTTTTGCATAAAGCGAAGCATAATAACTTGGTAATTTGCGATAATAAACAGGATCCGGACTGTTTGTATTTTGATAATCAATTGTACTGTTGCCAACTTTTCCAAATTGATACATTATAGCTGAATTCAGATTTGTTTTTTCATCTATTTTATAATAATGATTCAGCATCAGCAATGGCTCTTCGACTTTTTTTACTCTTGCATTGCGTTTTTCGCCATTTTGAAAACCCCAATACGAATTGTATTTTTCATTTGTTAATTGTGTTACTTCTGTTGTATTTGCTGAGTTTTTTCCGCGGGAACTTGGTGTGTAAAATCCAGTGAAGTTTAGAGCGTGTTTACGGCTTAATTTCTTTTCAACACTTATAAAAAAAGATTCTGCATCAAAATTAGTTCCGTCAAAATAGCCTTCATTGCCAATACGTTTTCCGGCAGAAACAGCAAACGCCCAGCCTTTTGAATTCATGCCCGAAGCATAAGTACCAATCGCACGCCAATTATAACTTGTATTACTTCCTGAAAACGAAAGTCGGCTGCCTTTTTTATATAATGAAGCTCGTGTAGAAATTTGCTGCGTGCCTAAAATTCCGCCAAAAGTATAATCTGAAGCTGCTGCGCCAACTGAGAATTCCTGATTTCTAAGTACATCATTCAAGCCTCCCCAATTGCTCCATTGCGGTCTTCCATCATACATTTTATTCATGGTCATGCCATTAAGCATCATTGTGCCGTTTTCACTATCTAAGCCCCGAATCCTAAATCGGGCCTGACCCCAATTAAAAGCAGAAGCTTGCATAAAAGCATCTTTTGAAGACTGTAAAAGTCCGGAAGTCATTTCAGATGAACTATTGTCATCTGATAAATCGCTTTCTAATAAGGTGATTAATGTTCCGGGGATTTCATCTGAAAAACTTTCTTCCATTTGCAATGTTCCAAGATTAACAATTCCAAGATTTGAACTTACTTTTAAAAGCAAATCTTTATATCCCTGACTGCGCAAAAGCAGCAATTGTTGTCCTTGAAGCGCAACATGTAATTCGAATTTTCCGTTTGATTTTGTAAGTTCTGTAATTGAAGAGTTTTGGATGCTAACAACAACATTCTGGATTGGACTTTGTGTTTTAGAGTCCAGCACTAATCCTGAAATAATTGTTGTTTGTTGCGCAAAAGCAAAACTGAAAGACAATAAAATAAAAAACATCAAGTACTTCTTCCTCATAAAAAACCAATTTACTTTGAATACTAGTTTTCGAATGAAAATGAATTTGGTGAGAATACATTTTCAATTCTTCATTCAAAGAATAAAATTGATTTTTGGGTTGAGTCTTAAAATTCAAATGTAGAACAAAAAAATTATAAACTAAGTTATTTCTTATTAATTATTTTTAGAAAAACTACGTCGTTCTAATCTTAGAAACCATAAAGGCAATTAAAACCCCAAAGATTCCGATAAAAGCAAAGGAGAATTGAAGTCCGAAATTTTGGGCAATATGACCAATTACCGGAGGTCCCATAAGGAAACCCAGAAAACTTACACTGGAAACTATTGTTAAAGCTTCTCCCGGCGGAACTGTTGGGTTTTTACCTGCCATACTATAAACTGTAGGTACAATTGTAGCAACGCCTAAACCTACAAGCATAAAAGCAAGTGTACACGGAATGATATAAGGAAGAAAAACGGCTGTAAAAAGACCCGCAGAGATCATGACTCCGCTAATTTGCATTACGCACTCACGTCCAAATTTATTGATTAATCCGTCGCCTAAAAATCTTCCTCCGGCCATCATAATCATAAATGAAGTATATCCTAAAACCACTAAAGGTCCCGGTGCTTTTACAATGTCTTTAAAATAAACACCACTCCAGTCAAACATTACGCCTTCGCTGGCCATGCTGCAAAAACCAATTACACCAAGCCAAATTAAAGCGCTGTCCGGTTTTGTAAATATTTTTTTTTCTTCCGTTTTTTGTTTGATTTTTTTCTCTTTGGCTTTTACCAAAAATTTAAAATTAAACGCTACCATAAGTATAACTACGGCTCCAACAATTAAAAAATGATGTAGTGGAGAAAGGTTTAAAGCTAACATTCCCAGACCAACTAAAGCGCCCGTGAATCCTGCAAAACTCCACATACCATGAAAAGACGACATGATTGTTTTTTTGAAAAGAACTTCGGTATAAACGCCCTGTGTATTTACCGCTATATTAGCAAGATTTTCAAATAAACCAAACAAAAATAATCCTAATGATAATTGTAATGCTGTTGTTGCCAAACCTAAATTGGCCAGACACAAAACATACATAATTAAGGAGAAAACCAAAATGCGATGACTTCCGAATTTAGTAACCATTTTTCCTGAAAAAGGCATGATGATCAATTGTCCCATTGGAAGCGCAAAAAGTATGGAACCTAAATCACCTTCCGTTAAATGTAAGGCGGTTTTAATATCCGGAATTCTACTTGCCCAGGTTGCAAAACTTAAACCCATACCAAAATAAAACATCCCGACAGCAACGCGAATTCGGTTTAAGTAAGAGACTTTTGCTTCTCTATATACTTTCTTGATTTTTCCTTTGGTTTGGAAAAGTGATAACGGATTAAAATCTATCAAAGCGTATTTTTTTTGGGTTTGTTACTATAAAAATACTAAAAACCTTTTTTATAGACTATTTATCTCGTGTAGTTGCTCTATTTATAACGTTATTGTTTATAAATTACGGTTTTGTAATGAAGGAAATTTATTGTTTTGCCCCTTATTTTCCAGATTAAAAGGATTTTTTTTGCCACGAATTTCACTAATTTTCTCTAATTTTATTCTGTTTGAAATCCATTTAATTTGTGGAAATTCGTGCAATTCGTGGCGAAAACTGTTGTTATAAGTCAATTACTTTTTTCTGTGTATTGCTTGCAATCGCAGCTTCAATGATCTGCATTACTTTTACACCGTCTTGTGCTGTAACAGGTTCTGTTTTATCATTTGCAATTGAATCGTAGACGCCATCAAAAAATGAAAAATAATTTCCCTGAAGCGTTGGTACTTTTTCGCGAACTAATTCTCCGTCAACATCTGCATGCAAAAGTCCCTGAAAGATTTCCGATTCTGTTCCCCAGCTTTCTAAATTTGGCTTTTTGCCGAGTTTCAATTCGTCTTCCTGAACATCGCCGCGAGGTTTTAAGAAAGATCCTTTTTTACCGTGAATGGTATAAGCAGGATTTGCTTCTCTAACAAAAAAACTGGCTTTTAAACGCACTCTGAAATCTTCATAAATCAACAATAAATCCATCCAGTCATCAACCAAAGTGTTTTCTCTCGTATAACGAATATCTCCAAAAACCGACTTTGGCGAACCAAACAAACAAACAGCCTGATCGATTAAGTGCGGCCCTAAATCTTTCAGGATTCCCGCGCCATCATTTACGGTTTCTTTGTGCGCTTTTGGACTCAATAATGGGTTATATCTGTCAAAATGAAATTCGGCTTCAACCAAATCTCCCAAAGTTCCTTCTTTGATTATTTTTTGAATGGTTTTAAAATCACTGTCCCATCTTCTGTTTTGAAAAACGGCTAATTTTAATCCTTTTTCTTTAGCGATTTTTGCTAATTCTTCAGCTTCGGCAACAGTTGTTGTAAATGCTTTTTCTACAACGGCATGTTTTCCTGCCAAAAGCACTTTTTTAGCATATTCATAATGGGTTCCAACGGGCGTATTTACAATTACCAAATCGACATTATCTGCTAATACATCATCGATTGTTGGATAACTTTTTACAGTTGGATAATCTTCCTGAATGAGTTTTTTGCTTCTTTCCCAAGATCCTAATAATTCAAAACCGGGATGAATATCTAAAAACGGAGCGTGAAAAACTTTTCCCGACATTCCGTATGATAATAGTGCTGTTTTTATTTTTTGCATTTTGTATGGTATTTAGTTTTTTTCGCCACAGATTTCACAGATTAAAAGGATTTTTTTTCTGCCACGAATTTTAATTTAATTTTGAAGTCAATACAATTCGTGAAATTCGTGGCAAACTTTTATTTTTAAAAATCCTTTTAATCATGAAAATCTGTGGGTAAATAATTTATTAAATTTTAGCTCTTGCGTATTGTTTTGGCCATAAAATATCTTCGTTTAAATCTTTGGCGAAATCTAGAGGTAAATTCGGATTTCTTAAAGATTCTCTGGCGAATAAAACCAAATCGGCCTGATTGTTCTGCAAGATTTCTTCGGCTTGTATGGCATGCGTAATCAAACCAACGGCTCCGGTTAAAATGGACGCTTCCTTTTTGATTTTTTCTGCAAACGGTACCTGATAATTAGGATGCAGCGGTATTTGCTGATGTGAAACTAATCCGCCGGATGAAACGTCAATTAAATCTACTCCTTTTTCTTTTAAGATTGCCGAAAGTCTCACAGATTCTTCCGGATTCCATCCTCCTTCTGCCCAATCTGTGGCTGAAATTCGAACAAACAAAGGTAAATCTGAACGCCATTCTGATTGTACTGCTTCTACAATTTCTAAGGTAAAACGGATTCTGTTTTCGAAAATTCCACCATATTCATCGGTTCTTGTGTTGGTTAAAGGCGATAAAAACTGGTGTAATAAATAACCGTGTGCGCCGTGAATTTCTAAAACCTGATATCCGGCTTCGACAGCTCTTTTTGTTGCTGCTTTAAAATCAGTTATTACTTTTTGAATTCCGTTTTTATCTAAAGCTTCAGGAAGAAACGGTTCGTCTTCATGATACCCGATTGCACTTGGCGCAACGGTTTGCCATCCGCCCTGAGCGAAATCTAACTTTTTATTGCCCAGCCAGGGAGCTGAAACACTTGCTTTTCGTCCTGCGTGTGCTAACTGAATTCCGGGAATTGCATTTTGAGAAACGATAAATTCGTTGATTGTTTTTAATTTTTGAATGTGATCGTCTTTCCAGATTCCTAAATCGGAAGGAGAAATTCGGGCTTCGGGAGAAACCGCTGTAGCTTCCTGAATAATTAAACCAACTCCGCTACTGGCACGGCTTCCTAAGTGAACCAAATGCCAATCGTTTGCAAATCCGTCAATTGCAGAATACTGGCACATAGGCGATATAACGATTCTATTTTTTAAGGTAATTTTTTTTATAGTAAGAGGAGAAAATAACAATGAAGCCATAATTTGTAACTTTTAATGGTTTTGAGCTACCAATTGGTATGGTAGTGTATAAAAAAGTAAAGTTAAAGCTTCTTCTTAAAAGTAGAAATCTAAATGTTTATTAATTAACAAACATTTAAAACCTTATGTATTATCTTGCACTATTAAATTAAAATAGAAACGTTACTTTTGTGCGTTAAATTACGAACTAAAAATACAAAATGGATATAGTTATCAAACTCTCTCAATTTCTATTGAGTTTATCTTTACTTATTATTCTTCACGAATTAGGACATTTTATTCCTGCAAAATTGTTTAAAACGAGAGTTGAAAAATTTTACTTATTTTTTGATGTTAAATATTCGCTGTTAAAAAAGAAAATTGGCGAAACAGAATACGGAATTGGATGGCTGCCGCTTGGTGGTTATGTGAAAATTTCTGGAATGATCGACGAAAGTATGGACAAGGAACAAATGGCTTTGCCACCTCAACCTTGGGAATTTCGTTCGAAACCAGCTTGGCAGCGTTTGATTATTATGTTGGGCGGTGTTACAGTAAACTTTATCCTGGCATTTATTATTTATATCGGAATGGCGTTTGCTTATGGCGATACTTATGTGGCAAATTCTGATTTGAAAGATGGTGTTTACATTGAAAATCCCGCAATGATTAAAGCAGGATTTAGAACCGGAGATAAAATTATTTCTATCGATGGTAAAAAAGTTGAGAATTTTGACAATGATATGAACATGAATGTCATCATGTCGAAACATGTATTGATTGAAAGAAACGGACAACAGCAAACGATCAATATCCCGAATGATTTTGTAGATCAGTTATCAAAACACGAAAAAGGATTACTTGTAGGTATTAGAATGCCATTTGTTGTAGGTAAAGTTGCCGAAGAGTCAGGAAATTCATCTCTAAAACCAAAAGATTTAATTGTAAGCCTGAATGGTCAAAAAATAAAATATTTTGATGAAGCAAAAGTTGTTTTAGAAGCTAATAAAGGAAAAACTATTCCGGCAGTTGTATTACGAGATTTAAAAGAAACTCCAATTACTGTAAAGGTTTCGGCAACAGGAAAATTAGGTGTTATTACCGGTGGTTTGGGTATGGAATCTTTAGAAAAACTTGGTTACTATAAAATAAGCACAAAAGAATACAGCTTTTTCGAATCTATTCCGGTTGGACTTACAAAAGGTAAGGATCAATTAGTAGGTTACGGCAAGCAATTGAAAATGATTTTTAATCCTGAAACAAAAGCATATAAACAAGTAGGTGGTTTTGCGGCGATTTTTAATATTTTCCCTACTTCTTGGAGCTGGGAAACGTTCTGGTCGATTACCGCTTTATTGTCGATTATGCTTGGAGTTATGAATTTATTGCCAATTCCGGCACTTGACGGTGGTCATGTGATGTTTTTATTATACGAAATAATTAGTGGTCGTAAACCAAGCGATAAATTCCTTGAGAACGCCCAAATGGTTGGTTTCGTATTACTTATCACGCTGCTTTTGTTTGCTAACGGAAACGATATTTACAAGGCAATTGTAGGCAAGTAAAAATATTTAATAAAAAGAGTTAAAATATTTTTGGAGAATTAAAAATTCGACTATATTTGCACTCGCTAAAAAGAGCAACAACTTCCTCCTTAGCTCAGTTGGTTAGAGCATCTGACTGTTAATCAGAGGGTCCTTGGTTCGAGCCCAAGAGGGGGAGCAACTTTTTTTAGCAAACATATTTACCTTTAAGGTGATTCCTCCTTAGCTCAGTTGGTTAGAGCATCTGACTGTTAATCAGAGGGTCCTTGGTTCGAGCCCAAGAGGGGGAGCTTATTAAATACCACTTACAAATTGTAAGTGGTATTTTTTTTTGATAAAACTGCAAATTAGAATCCACAATAATCATTGAGTTGATTATGTTGTCATTTCGACCGAAAGGAGAAATCACACACGTAACTCGACGAAGATTGGCGATTATGATTGTGGAACTTCTTGTGTGATTTCTCCCTTCGGTCGAAATGACAAAAGGCACTTGTTACGTGTACGAAAAATTGTATTTTTGTTTAACAACTCTGTAATTAAACAAAAAAAGAAACACACAAAAAATGTATCGCACAAATACAATCTAGTATCTTACAACACAAATAATTTTCTCAAGAATTTTAAATATCTTTGAATTATGAGCACACTAACAAAACCAAATCATATAGGGCGAAAAATTAGCCGTATTCGTGAACTTCAAGATATGAAACAAGAAGCACTAGCGTATGCTTTAGGCGTGAGCCAACAGTCTATTTCGATTATGGAAAACAGCGAAACAATTGATGATGAAAAACTTCAGGCAATTGCTAAAATATTAGGTGTTTCGGCTGAAGCTATTAAAAATTTCTCTGAAGAAGCTATTTTAAACAATATCCAAAATAACTATGAAGGATCTGTTATTAATGCTGGACCAACGGTAAATCATCAATGCTCATTTAATCCTCTTGATAAAGTTGTGGAACTTTATGAGCGTTTGGTTTTGGCTGAAAAAGAAAAAGTAGAATATTTAGAGAAGCTGTTGAAAGGGAAGTAGGATTTCTTTTCATAAAATATATAATCAAGAAAGAGGCTCTTACAAAGCCTCTTTTTTTTGCAAACATCACTAACAAATTCAACTACAGTAGATTATTTACAACAATGAGAGCAAAAAAGTTCACAAAAAATTTGCTTGGTAAGATTTTCTTACTACATTTGTATAAAAATCATACAAATGGTAACACTTAGTCAACAAATAGTAGAAAATGAGATTGTAAAAGTTATCACTGACACACAAAAACTTTTAGGAATTCGAGGTGAAATCAACAGTAATAGTTGTCCTGGAAATATTTCAGGCATATCTAGCATAATTCTCATTGATGTAATATCCGAATTATCCATCAAATTAAAAGTAGAAATCCCTCACGATTGTTATATATTTCATGATAAAAAATCTAAAAAACAATTATCAATAATAGAAGCGGCTAAAAAACTGATTAAAGAAGGAAAAGACTATGGAAAATAATAATGCGAGTTCAAGTCGGGAAAAAATTGCTGAAAGACTTAAAGAAGCTAGAATATCATCTGGTTTGTCACAGGCCCAAGCAGCAACCCAGCTAAAACTTCAACGGCCAGCAATCTCTGAAATTGAAGCAGGTAATCGAAAAGTAAGTGCCGAAGAAGTAATTCAATTTGCCAATTTATATAAGGTTGATAGTAATTGGTTACTGCTTCAAGATTCCCAAGAAGAAACAGAACAATTTAAACTGGCCGCTAGAGAATTAGAAAAATTAAGTGAAGAAGATTTAAAAAAGGTAATGGATATTTTAAAAATTCTTCCTAAAAAACGTTAAAATATGGATTTTCTTTATATGCAAGCAGTAAGGATGGCTGGTGAAATTAGAAATACACTTAAACTTAGTTTGCATGAGCCAATTAATATCTTTGATTCATGCACAAAATTAGGTTTAGATGTAAGATTTGCAGATATTAATATGGAAGGAATGTATATAAAGAATACTTCATCTTACTCAACTATCTTACTTTCAAGTCTTCGCCCCATGCCAAGAAGGGCTTATACTTGCGCACATGAACTTGGACATCATGTTTTTAACCATGGAACAAAAGTGGATGAATTAAATAGTAATGGATTTTCATCTAATAATGAAGAGGAAAAATTAGTAGATATGTTTGCCGGAGCGCTACTAATGCCAATCATAGCTATAAAGGCTGAATTTGTTAAGAGAAACTGGATTCCAGAAGAGGTTGGTCCTTTCGAATTCTATACGATTTCTTCAATCTTTGGGACAGGTTATGGAACGCTAATAGTACATTGTCGTGCAAATAAAATTATTAGTAAATCAAAAGCTGAATCTCTTTTGAAATATACACCTGCAAAATTGTTAAAAAGCATATTCGGAGAACAAGTTGAAAATACTCATTTTAAAATTCTTGATGGAAAATCAGATCCAAAAATCATTGATTTAGAAGTCAACAATTATATCATTTTACCACCCTCAATAAAAATTAAAAGTGATCATTTACAAGAATTTAAAGTTACATCTTTAGGGATTGCTTATAAATCAATAAAAGCTGGAATATCGAGAGCTACAAATGACGAAATTTCCTGTTTTATCAGAATACAAAATGAAAGATATGTTGGCCTTTCAGAATATCGCCATTTAGAGAACTAAAAAAACAAATAAGATGATTGAACAAGTAGAGGAGACAAATTTATCAAAAGCATGGTATAAAACGCTTGAGTTAACTGTCAATAGCAAACATAAAGAACTTACACCATTTTTAATTACCTTGACAGGGTTCGAAGAAGATATAAAAATTAGAGAAATATTAGACAAAAGTCTTTTAGACAATCAAAAAGCAACTATTCAAACTGTTGCTGAAACGATATTTCCACAATCATTATATCAATATTTGCAATATGACCGTTTTGAATTATACAAAAGATACAAAACTAACTTAATACGCATAAAAAAAGCAAGCTCAAAGAATAGAAATGGAACATATTTTGAAAGGTTAATTTCATATGATGGACATAAAAATCAATTAGAAACTATTATATCTTCTTATCTAAAAGACAAAGGTGTTAGGAGATCAAAATTACAAGCATCTATTTTTGATCCAAGATATGACCATACTGATTTACCATACCAAGGATTCCCTTGCTTACAACATGTAACATTTTATGTGAATAAAAATGGAGGATTAATATTAAACAGTTTTTATGCGATACAATATTTGTATGAAAGAGGATATGGGAATTGGCTAGGTTTAATATATTTAGGACAATTTATGGCGAAAGAAATGAATTTAGAATTTGAAAAATTCAATTGTTTTGTAGGTGTGGAGCAACTTGATTATTTGGGGAAAAAGGAAGGTCTAAAATTGTTACAAAATATTAAGGAAAATATAGTCTGTGAGTAATTAACTGCTATTTTTGCAATATGGAGCAATTAAAGGAAAAATTAGTTTTAAAAGCTAAAGAAAGTAAAATTATTATTCATGTGCCATTGGCACCAGCAAAAACAACTGAAGTGTTTGATTCCTATTGGAAATTTGCTTCTTTAAGACAAGAAGTCTTTTTCAATAGATTTCAAGGTATGGATTTCCCGTTTACTTCAGATCCAATCATTAATAAATATAAGTTTACTAATGTTTATAGAGCCAGTGATAGAGTTAGTCAATATTTAATAAAACATGTAATTTATAATGAGAATCTACCAAATTCTCCAAAAGAAATTTTATTTAGAATATTATTATTTAAATTATTTAACAAAATTGAAACATGGGAGTTACTTTCTGTTAATTTTAATTTGACGTGGGAAGATTACAATTTTAAAGAATACGATAGAGTTTTGTCAGATGCTATTTCAAAAAATACAATTTATTCAGCTGCGTATATTATGTCTTCATGTAAATCATATTTTGGACATTTAAGAAAACATAGTAATCATCTTAAATTAATTGAACTAATAATAAATAAAAACACCCATGATCTTTTAATGTCTTTTAAAACTATGCAACAGTGTTTTGAATTATTAAAGAGCTTTCCTGGGCTAGGTGATTTTTTAGCTTATCAACTTGTTATTGATATTAACTACTCGCCTATTTTAAGTTTTTCTGAGTCTGAATTTGTTGTAGCTGGACCTGGAGCAAAAGGAGGCATAAGTAAATGTTTTAGTGATACAGGTGGATTAAGTAATGTTGAAATCATAAAATTTATGACCGATATACAAGAAAAAGAATTCGAAAGGCTGGAACTATCTTTCAGAACATTGTGGGGTCGTAGATTACAACTTATAGATTGTCAAAACATCTTTTGTGAGGTAGATAAATACGCTAGAGTCAAACATCCTGATATAATGGGAAACAGCGATAGATTAAGAATAAAACAAACATTTAAAATGAACCAACAACCTATTGATTTTTGGTTCCCTCCTAAATGGGATATAAATAAAAACATTTAGTTTTATTAAACAAAAGTATTGAAAAGATTGATTGTAATTATCTGGTTTTTAGATGAAATAACAGATAACTATTGTAACTTTGTTAAAACTTAGTAGTAAATGGCATTTGTAGGTAACAAAAAATTAATAAAAATTCTTGAGGCAACAGATGTAATTGTACCTTATAAGGAAGCAAATATAAAAAATGCTGCCTATGAATTATCATTAGGTAATCAAGTATTTCAGACAGATAGTAAACCAAGGACAGTAAAAACGCTGAGTAAGGATGAAAAAATATATATTTCTCCTGGACAATTTGCTTTGCTTCTTACAGAAGAAACAGTAAAAGTCCCCCAAGATAAAATTGCCTTCATTTCAATAAAGGCAGGAATTAAATTTAAAGGTCTTGTAAATGTTTCGGGATTTCATGTAGATCCTGGATTTGAAGGTAAGTTATTATTTTCTGTTTATAATGCTGGACCCGCTGTTATAATTTTAAGTAGTGGAGAAAAATATTTTCCTATTTGGTTTGCGGATATTAGTAAGACAGATGATTACAAAGGAAAGCATGAACATCAAGAAAAAATACCTAATGAACCTGTTGAAGCATTGAGTCAAAATGAATTAGCTTCACCAAATGTACTTAGTTCTAGAATTGATACCTTAAAAGATCATTTAACAAAAATAGAATGGGTTGGTCTTGCAATTTTAACTCTTGTAATTGGTATTAATGTCAAATTTTGGACTGATCATAACAACATGGAAAAAGCAGTTGAGTTTGGTTATAATAATAAGGCAATTGAAATTAGTTCTGATTCTATGTATAAAAAAATGGAATCTAAGATTATCGATCTAAATGTTAAAATTGATAGTTTAAATAAAACAATTAAACGTCTCAAAAATCCATAAAATGAAAAAGAATATAGTTTTTTTCGATTCAAATTTTGAAGAGCATGAACAGCTTCTAAGAGAATATACTGTGAATTTTGTTTCATTAAAAGTTGATGCAAGATTTAAAACTAAGGTATCAATCAATGGAACTCAAATTGGTGATATTATTGACGACAACTCTGAAGAAGCTGATTCGTATAGATTTCATGATGTCTTTCATTACACGTTTGCAACTATGTTAGGATGGTCTCCATGTACAAGAGCAATGATGAAAAGAAAAAGGAAAAGCATATTTACTGTTGACGAATTTGAAGATGGAGCTAGAGCAACAATTACGGAAGAAGCAATTTCTCTACTTATATTTAATAAAGCTAAACAAAAAGATTTTTTCAAAAATCAAACTAAAATCAGTTCTTCTCTATTAAAACAAATTAAGGAATTGACATCTACTTTCGAAGTAGCTAAACGAAGTAAGAAAGAATGGGAATGTGCAATATTAAAAGGATATTCATTATTCAATGACTTAGTAAAAAACAATGGCGGAAATATACATTTCAACATGATAGAAAAGACTGCTATTTATGAGTTAAGTTTATAAACTTAATTATATCAATATGATAATTAGTATTGGCTGTGATATTGTTGAGCATTCCTTAATAAAAAAACTGAAATGGAATTCGAATGCGCAATTACAAAAAAGATGTTTCTCTCAAAAAGAAATAGATTTATACAATACTCACAAAAAATCAAATTTTATTCCTGGAAGATTCGCTGTAAAAGAAGCAGTATTAAAATGTTTAGGAATAGGCATGGAAGATGGACTTTCATTAAAAGATATTCAAACTTTACAATCAAAAAATGGTCAACCATTCATTGAATTATTTGGAGAGGTGAAAAAAAGATCCGACAATCTTGGAATAACTTCTTGGCATGTTAGTATTAGCCACACCAAAAAAAATTCAATTGCATATGTAATAGCCGAAAAAATCAAATGAAAGTAAAATAATATTCAAAAAAAACGCCAAATAAGCTTCTCAATGTGTTTGAAGAATAAACATAAAAAGCGCCACAATTACTTGCAGCGCTTTTCTATCTCTTAAAAAACCCTCTTATTAAACCCCCAACTTCTTAGCAATCTCAGTAGGAATTCCACCCTTATTCACCATTAAAGCAGTCGTTTTATATTTTACGAAATTTTTGGTTACGAATAAGAAACCTTTGTAGTCGTTTGTTTCTCCCCAAGAATTTTTTACGATGTAATATTCTCTTCCGGTTTGATCTTTTGCAAGACCAATAATGTGCATTCCGTGGTCGTCTGTTGTTGTGTAGTTGTCAAACGCAGCCTGACGCATTTCCGGAGTAATTTCCGGTTCTGGTTTTGGTCCGTTAAACATGTCTGCTTTTTCTTCGACGGTCATGTCATCGAATTTCTTTTGCGGAACATAAGCTACACCATTTTTCCAGCTAAAGCTTTTCTCGCTTACGTCAGTTGCCCACGCTACAGTATATCCTTTTTTCAAAGCATTGTCGATAACATCTGTCATGTCGTTTACTTTTACGTTGTAAACCTGATCGAATGACCAGTTGTCCGGTACCATCATGGTTGTTTTTTGGTAATATGGAGCCGTTGTAAAAGATGACATTTCGATATAATCGTCAGGATTAATTCCTACTACTTCTTTAGCAAACGATTGTGGCGTGTAATTTTTTCCTTTATAGATGAAGTTATCCGGCACTTTTCCTAAATAAGAATCGATAACGGCTGCATAAGCTTTTTGCCAGTTTGGTGTTAATTCACCATTTGGATTCTTCACCACAGCAGTCAAAACACCTTCGATAATAGCGGCCATTTCGCCAAATTTATTTTTATCTGTTCCGTAGTTTAATCCTGTGTAAACTTCCCTTGGTACGGTTCCGTATTTTTTGTACATATTAATTACGTCATGCAATGCACCTCCGTCACCCAAAGTAACTGCGCCATGCATACGCACATAATTAATTCCTTTTTCTACATAAACGTTTCTTGCAGAGTAAATTTGAGACAATTCTACAGGCTGTTTTCCTAAACGAATCATTTCTGACTCTAAAAATGAGTTTGTAGAATAACTCCAGCATGTTCCTGATGAACCTTGCGTTTTTACCGAAGTTGTTCCCAAATTAATTTGTTCTGTGAATTTAAAGTTCTCTTTACTTTTATCACTTGCATTTAACTTTAGTGAGTTAACCAAAACGTCTTGTGCAAAAGAGCTGCTTACACCAACTAAAAAAGCCGATGCAACGAAAACTGATTTCAACGTAATTTTATACATAATCAATGATTTAAATAGTTGACTAATTAGTAGCCTGGAATCTATATTTGTTACAAATCAATTAAATATTACATAATTTGTGCGATGTATAACCGTTAATTTTTTCATAATGTTTTTGTTAAGCGATATAACCTTACAAAATTAGCAAAAATAGTATGTGCTTTAAAATCAACATATAATCTCATTATTTGTTCACCAAAAAGTATTAATTTGCCTGCCGTAACAGCGCCACATAAATCCAAAAATGTACGAACTGCAAAAAGAAAAATACTTAGGCAATACCAAAAAAATATTCAACAATACGCAAGGAATTGCTGTTGTAGAAACGGAGTATCAAGATAAGGTTTATGAAGGCTGGCATTCGCATAATAATGCGCATATTACACTTTTTCTAAAAGGCGGAACTTCAGAAAAACGAAAAAGCTTTAGTGAAACTGTGGGTCCGGGTTCGTTATTATTTTACCACAGCGACGAATTACATTTAAATCACGACACGCTTTTTCCGTCTAAAAACATCAATATCGAACTTGAAGAAAATCTTTTAAAAGAACTTCAGATAAGCGAAGGTATACTCGAAAAATCGGTTCAAAATACTACGCTTACTAAATTTTTAATTCTGAAAATTTTTAAGGAATCTCTCGTTGCCGATGCTTTTTCGAGCGATACGATCACGATGCTTTTTGCACAATTAACACATTCCGGTTCACACTTGGAACGCTTTGAAAAAAGTCCTTTTTGGGTAAAAAGCTTAAACGAATTATTGAACGATTGCTGGAATGAGAATCCGAATTTGCAGGATTTGGCGCAGGTTTTAAACCTAAATCCAATCACGATATCGAAACATTTTCCTAAATATTTTGGCTGTACTTTGGGCGAATACATGCGAAGAATTAAAATAAATCGTTCGCTTTCGCTGATAGAATCCAATAAAATAAATCTGACCGAAATTAGTTTCCAATGTGGTTTTGCAGACCAAAGTCATTTTATAAGAACATTTAAAAATCAAACAGGATTTTTACCCAAACAGTTTCAAAAATTATAAGAGAGGCAAATTTCATTCTATTTTTTGGTTTTTATACCTTCTACATTTGTTTCAAATTAAAACCAAATCAAAATGGAAGCTCAGCCTTTTACTACAAAACAAAAAATATTTAATTTCCCGTTAATCAAGATCATTCTTGCATTAATTGTCACAATGGCTTTGGTCATTATCGGACAACAAGTTATAGGCAAACTGTTAGGTTTAACGTCTCTTGATCGCAATTACCGAAATCTTATTAAAGGGATTTTCGTGTCAGCTCTGGCGATTACCGGATATATTCTTTTTTTTAAATACTACGAAAAAAGAAAGGTAACTGAATTAGCAACAAACAATCTTGCCAAAAATTTAATCGTCGGAATTTTGATTGGCGTTATTTTACAATCGCTTACTATTTTAGTTATTTATATAAATGGCGGTTTTAATATTGTTGCTGTAAATCCTGTTTCATTCATCATTATTCCGCTTACGGTAGCTTTTACAGCTGCTATTCTCGAAGAAATTTTAATTCGCGGTATTCTTTTCCGGGTTTTAGAAGAAAAACTAGGAAGTTATAATGCTTTGATTATTTCGGCTATTATTTTTGGTGCTCTGCATTTGGCAAATCCAAGCGCAACATTAGTTTCTGCATTGTGTGTTGCCATTGAAGCAGGTATATTACTCGGCGCCGCTTTTATGTACAGCCGAAATTTATGGTTTCCTATCGCGATTCATTTTGCATGGAATTTTATGCAATCTGGTGTTTTTGGCGCGATAACATCAGGAAATGAAAAAACAGAGAGTTTATTGGTTACCAAAACCGTAGGTTCTGTATGGATTACCGGAGGAGAATTTGGTCCTGAAGGCAGTTTTCAGGCAATCATATTTTGTTCTATAGCCTCAGTGATATTACTTTTTTTATGTCAGAAAGGAAACAAGATTGTGAAACCTTATTGGAAGAATAAATAAAAACCACCTTTTAAAGATAAACCCGATAGGTTTTAAAAACCTGTCGGGTTTGCTATGAGATTTTATCGCATCCAATTACTTCCAAAAACAATATAATAAGCCCAATCTTCGGGACCTTTTGCTACGTCAACACCCATTCTGAGTTTGAATTTTCGTGCCAGTAAATACCTGAAACCTGAACCGTAACTATATACGACTGGTTTTGCAAATGCCTGATCCCAATCGTTAAAAGCACTTGCCAGACCGCCGTAAGCCATTAAACTCCATCTTCGGTACACATCCCATCTAAATTCGGCTTCGGTTACTATACTTGTTTTTCCCTGATATCTTGCTGCTGGAATTCCTCTTAAATTAATTCCCGGCAAGAGATAAAAAGGCGGTTTTCCAAAGGCTTGTTCTCCTTCAATTCGGAGTCCGCCAATTAATTTTTTAGTTACGGGATAATATCCAATTGCAGACAAATTTACACGCCAGGCATCATAATCACTTCCTATCGCATTATCTGCCCAAAAGAAATCCGATTGTAATCTGATACCTTTATCTGGTGTAAAAATATTATCGCGTCCGTCAAACTGGATCGCTCCACCAAACTGACTCACGGTACTTTTTATGTCTTTTAATGTGGCGAAAGAAGGAAGATCAACTTCAGGAAGATTAATATCTGAATTTAGAAAAAGATATTGCGGACCAGCACTCCATTTCGGGTTTCGAAATTGTTTTAACCATTGTGTATAAAAGGCGTATGATTTAAAATTGAGTTTAAATTCTTTATCGTTTCCGTTAGGCAGATTTTCATAAAATGATAAATTCATATCACCATAACCACCCATTATTCGATATAAAATTCTTTCTTTTATTAAACTGCTGGAACGAAACGCGCCCACCATCCAGCTTTTATTTCCGGTATACATTCCAATTCCTCCCGTAATATCAGGATTTACAAATCTTTTTTTACCGTTATCATCAATTACCGGCGCATGTTTTTTTAGAAAAACGGGAACAATCGCACCTCCAATTCCACCCAAAGCAGGCTCGGTTATAACCGTTGGAATTACAATAAAACCGTGTGCATAAATAATATAATCGCTTAAATCGAATGCTCCGTCAAGAGAATCTTTTACACTAATATGAGGCTTTTGTCCCATCATTAGATTAAATGACAAAAGAAAGAAAACATTAATACCTATATTTTTCAGGAAAAGTTTTGTGTTTTTCATATTAGTGTCCGAATTTCATTTTAAACTAATTAAGAATTTATGGCATCATAAAACCTATTTCCAATACTTCAAAATAGCGCTATTGCGGCTGTTCTTTTTTCAAACTAAAAACATGTGCAAGTGTTACAAAAAAAGTGTTTCCCTGAAATCTGTTTACAGCATTTACCTCAGCAATCCAGCGTAATCCTGCTGAAGTCATACAACCAATATGTAAATAATTTATCTCGGCACCCAAACCTCCAACCCTGTCATTTTTGCCTTCAACAATTCCAATTACAGGTACAGGTATTTTATCGCTTGTTACTTTATATTGCAAATAATAAATTAGCCCTGCATTAATAATTGATTTTGGCGCTGTTTTTTCAGTATTCATCATGTAAAATGTTTTTCCTAAACCACCTTCGACACTTAAAATATCTCCGGTTTTAATATCGGTATCTTTCTTTTTTCCGTTAATTTCATAGGATGCTAAAGCAGAAAAATGAAACGTTTTTTTATCATTGAAGAATAAGGTTGTTCCGGCAGAAAACTCATTCATAAACATTCCTAAACCTGCATTATCAGAAGCACCCGCAGTAAATTTACCGGTTGGCAGATACATTTGATAACTAAAAACAAAATCGGCTCTTTTATGATGCCATCCTAATTGCAGCGGCTGAATATAAGTATCTGTAAATGCCAAAGAATTATTGACGTTTACATTATTTCCCTGAATGGTATTTGATGCAAAAGCAACCAAAGCGGTTGCGCCATAATTAGCGCCCAATATTTTAAAATTGCTTACCCATGAAGCGCCAACTCCGGTAATAGCCATATTTAAATCCGGATTTGCCAAAGCTTCGTCGCCATTGGCATCTCTTAAACAGGATGCGGTATAAAAATATCCGGGAACATACAGACTTAAAGTGTTTTCAGGAGTCTGCGTTCCGGATTGTAAACCCATTGCGCCCAGAATATGTCCGCCTTTGAGCTGCGCATTTCCTGTAAAATAAATCAATAAAAGGAATAACGTTAAGATTGATTTTACTGCTTGTCTTTCTATGTTAAATTTCGTTTTCATCGTGTATTTTTTTAAATTAATGAGACCCGGCAATTGCTTTATTATTTTAAATATATGCACTTGCTTTTTCAGAATTAATTCTAATTACTTTAAAATATTCTGAAGGAGATTTACCGGTATGCTTTATAAAAGCTCTAAAACAAGTGGTTCTTGATTTAAATCCAGATCCCCAGGCCATTCCTTCGAGCGACAAATCTTTCCATTCAGGATCATTAATCTTATCTTTAAAATATTCGATTCTTTTTAAATTTACATAATCCTGAAAATGAAGATTAAATTCTGAATTTATCAAATTAGAAAGATGATGTACGGATATTCCGGTTTCATCTGATAAATCGCGAATCACAAAATCTTTTTTCAAAAAGAGTTTTTTGGCAGAAAAAATATAATCCAGTTTTTCCAGATATTCCTGTTTTTTATCGGGTGTTAATTCTTTTACTAATGGCAGGTTATTTTTAATCTCTTTTGTTTTTAATACTGATGAATCATGGGTTACTAACCTAAAATCATCATTTTGTTCATTATTAAAATCATAAAAAACCTGAGGCTTAAAATAAAGCCAGCCAACTGTAAAAACCAGCACTGTAGAAATTAAAATATAACAGGAGAAATCAAGATTATTAACCTGACTGGTCAAAAAATAATGCACAAAAAGCGTCGAGAACAAAAACAAGGTCATCAAATTATAAACCCGTATCCAGCTTAACACTTTTACTCTGTGAAAATGATTTTCTTTAAATTTTTTCAAATCATAATTTAAAATCATCATCGTTTGACAAAAAGCGTATAACAGCCAAACTGTGAGACTTAACATCGAAAACGGGTTTTTTACTTTGAGAGAGATATAATCAATTGCACGAAGATTGATATAGTTACCGATCCAGACAAAAATGGTTAACCCAAAATAAAGCAGAAATGGTAAAAAATGAAGCCAGTCGTATTTTTTAAATATTTTACAGGAGAACAAAATGGTTCTCACATAAAGAAATGCCGATGGTGCCGCCAAAAAAATAAACGATTTTGTGATCATAAAAAGATCCGGAAAATGTTTAAATATGTTGGCTGACAAATAAAAATTATAAATGCTGACAACGGCGAGACTGAACAAAAATAATCCCAAAAAAAAACTTTTTGAGTAATTTTTTCGTGAAAAAAGAACCATGAAAGATGTAGCAAAACCAACCAGTGTCGCTATAAAAAAGAAAAGAGAAAGTATTATATCAATCATACGGTTAAATTTCAGTTATTACTATTTCTTCGATATGGGACTATCTGCTTTTTGAAAGATTAAGCTTGTCCTGAAAAGACAAGCATAATCTCATTTATAATAACTAACGATAACAACTTACATGTTATTTTTTGGCTAAACCAGGAGGAAAACCTGCCAATATTTTTTTGATCGAGCTTGCAATGAATTCTTCAGGATTGTCTGGTTTACTATCAATTTGTGCATTACCTATACCTTGCCAAACCAATTTTTGTGTTTTAGTAGAAACAATATCAATTACCAAAGAACCATCTACATAATCGTACGTATTAAATGTTGTGGTTCCGCCGCCCATCATGGCTCCGCCACCCCAATATCCGTATGGACGGTACATACCGCCATAGCCATAAAAATCAGAATTTGCCGTAACCGATTGTTTGTTTTTCAATATCGAAACTGCATTTACTTTTAAGTCAGGTGTACTGCTTTCTGTAAAACCTTTTGCTATCATTTCAGAACGAATTGCATTGGTAACACGATCTACATTTAATTGGTTTACCTGACCTTCCTGCGCTTTTAAATCATAAACCGCAAAGGTTTTATATTCGCTAAAATTAGCTGCATGGTCATAATCTGATGTAACATTTACGGTTGGCGAGCAACTGTAAATTAAACCCAAAAAAAACATTGGGATTATTCTAAGAGATGTGATTTTCTTGTTCATTTTGTGATATTTAAATTAATGATTAATTGAGTATAACTGCTAATTATTAAAAAAAAATGCTTCAAACTGTAATGAACTGAGGAAATGGCTTGTAAAAAGCTTAATAAGATGTTAAATATCTATTAAACAATTAGTTGCAGACTGACAAAGATAAATCATTTTTCTTTAACGCATTTAGCAACCCATAATTAAATAATTTTTTCTAAGTATAAACTTAAAAAAAATAATTTAATTTGTAATAAAAATATTTCTTTTTTATTAGTTTATTTTTCCTCACATTAAGCATTTTTACTATTATTAAAAAATTTATATTTCAGCCGAAATTGGTAATCGTCCTTCTTTTATTGCTTGCAACATTTTATTATAATCTTTATCATTTTGATCTGCATATGAAATAGAAAATTTTGCAATTGCGTTTGCAAATTCGTCACTGTTTCCCAGATAACCTGATAATAGCGAAGGATCTCCTGTGCGAGCGTGTGCTCTTGCCAATGCCCATCCGCAGGCTTTTGCATAATCTGCCATATTTCTGGCTTTCATGATTTCGAGAACGGGTTTTACTTTGGCATCACGAAGCTGACGGATGTAAAAAAATTTATTCTGATCATCATTTGTCCATCCTAAAAACATATCCGAAGCTGATTGCATTAACTTTTGCCCCATAACAATTCGTTCTCCCTCATGTTTGTACTTGTTTTTTATTTTCAAATTTGATTCTAATACACTTTGTCTGGCTTCTTTAAACTGCAAAAAAATAGGTTCTCCCGTTGCTGACATTAATAAACTTATTCCGCAAATTGTGCCCACACTTCCTACACCTACCACTTTCATTGCAAGGTCATGCAGTTTATACCTGCTTAATAAAACCTTTTTATCATCCGGCAATGACTCGATATAATGTTTGTGTGCAATTTCTGCCTCTCGTATTATTCGTTTTCCTTCTTCTCCTGTGGGATGAAAAATCAATGGCGGATCGTCTTTTATTCTGGCTCGATATCCATCCTGATAGGTCATTTTAGCAAACTCTTTTTCATGAGCCGTATACTCTGATGCTTTTTTAATTCGCTTTTGCTGAAATTCTTTTATCTCTTCGTCTGCTCCTAATTCTATAAGTTTTGCCAGATCAATATCGGCATACCAAATTTGAAGTGCCGATAATTTACTGTATTCCAGCATATGTCTTTTGTAACTATCTGCCACATTCCATGCAAATTCTTTACAGTTTTTATTCGAAAATTTTCTCCATCTTCCGGCAATGGCAAAACTCGCTGCAAGTCTTTTTAAATCCCATTCCCACGGTCCGGGAAATGTTTCATCAAAATCATTTATATCAAAGACCAGTTTGCGTTCCGGAGTTGCAAATCCGCCAAAATTCATCAAATGACAATCACCGCAAAGCTGAAGATGAATTCCGGTATTTGGTGTTTGTGCCAAATCTGCTGCCATAATCGCCGCTGCTCCACGAAAAAAAGCAAATGGCGATTCCATCATTCGGCTATATCGTATGGGTAACAAATTTTCAAGTCTGCCAATATTTGTTTTAATCAAAATTTCAATCGGATCTTCTCTATTCTCAGATGGATTCCATTGTTGATGAACAGAACGTGGCGTAACTTTTCTAATTGCAACGCCATTTTCAAAACGTGTTGCTTTTGATGCTTCCGGATCAAATAAGTTTTCGATTATATCTGTGTGTTTTTTGTCCATGAAGTTTTTTGTTTTATATCCTTTATATCCATGTCAAAAAATCCTTTTTTACTTTACTTCTTCAACATCTCCCAGCTTCCAGCTTTTTTCAAAAAATCCTTTTTCAGGACCATAGAAGCGTGCGAGTAATTCAAATTTTCCTTTCGGATTGGTCGGAACCCAATTTGATTGTTTTCCTTCAGGAGCTTTTTTTCCAAAATAAATATCTACTGAACCATCAGTATTTTTTTGAAGCCCAGGCGATGTTGAGGCACGACTGGAGTATTTCATCCCAAGAATAAGAGCGTGTGTTTCGCGATCATAAGCGGTTACAGACCAATATAATTTTACGGGAACTTTGGCAGGAATATGAAGTTTATATAGTTTTGAACCATCAAAAGACTGCTTCTGATCATCTTTGGTCGTCATGAGATAAAATTGTCCGGTTCCTAAATGCTTCGCACTAAAATAGGCAATCGAATAACTTATGGCTCGTTCGTCTACAGGATAAAGATTTGGAAGTGTGTAATTGGTAGGAAGACTTTTAACAACATCCGCTGATGCCGGTAATGCCCAATTTGTTCCTTCATAAAAAGGAGGTGTAAAAATTTTTTCATACTTTGTATCAATCCATCTTTGTGCATCTTTAATTGCCGCATTTAAAATTTCTTGTCTTCTGGTATCTGCCTGAAAAGTTTTTCCTTTTTCTATACCTATTGATTTTAACTGATCAATCATTGCCATATCACGCGTTAACCAGTCTTCTCTTTGTACAAATTGGTTTAGTATTTCAAAAAAATGCAGGTTATACGGAATGGTATTGCTAAACGGTGTATCAATTAAATCGATAAATGTCGTTGGCGGCGGATTATCGGCTTCAGAAAGCGGATATATTTTTACTTTTTTTCCGTATTCAACAGCTCTCTTAATATCATTTGCACTTCCGTCTGTAATATTGGAGCGCAGAATTGCAAATCCGGTATAAGTTGAGGACGGCATCGGAATATATCCCAGTGGAATTGGCTCTTTATAATTGGGCGGTAAAATAAGGTATTTTCCTCCTTTTCCTTTGTCAACTCCTGCCGGACCAATATCTTCAATGGCCGTTTGCCAGCCATCATCTAAACTGCCTGTTAAGGATGAAATGCCTTCTACGGGCGGAATTTCGAGAACAACCGGACCTTTTCTTGTATCATATAACGGATTTATATAAATCACATCGGGATTTGGCGTCAGTGTTTGATTTTTTGAACTAATCAATCCTGACCAATAAATTATTTGATTATAATCTCCTTTTGCTTTTAATAAACTTTCGTGCATTAATTCTGAATTAACTGCAGGCATTCCCCAAATAACAGCTTCAACGGCACGATTGTATACTAATTGTTCTTCGAAATCTACCGGTTTAAATGTTGTGGTTTGTGTGGTATCTGTAACCGTTGTTGTTTCGTTTTTTTTCGTTGAACTTGTGCATCCGACTAACAAAATGATTATAGCAATTGATAAAATTTTTGATCTCATAATTTGTTTTTTAAGATGAAAGAAATTCTGAAGCAATTTTAAGAACCCGGAAACACAAAAGCCAAAACGGCTCTTAATCCCCAATCGGGTTTAATTTCATGTGGACCAACAATTGGAATCAATGGCATAATGGCAAACTGAACGACCTGATCTCCTAATTTTGTAACGGCTCCAATATTGGGACTGATTGTAATAAGTGTTGTATTGCCTTGCCAATTTTGAGTAATCTCTGAACTTAAACCTAAACTTGCTCCGCTTTTATAACTATGCGAAAGGAATATTTGGGTATAAAACTGATTAACATCTGCGCGGTCTTCATTTCCTGCAACGGACCAGATTTGATTGGCGATAAAACCAACAGAAAGTCCTTTTCCCTGATGCATAACCAATACGCTTGGTCCAACTCCAAATTTTTCTGTTCCCAGAAAATCATCTGTAGCGGTCGGAATCAAAAATGCAGGTCCAAACCCGAAGATTATTCCTTTTGTTTTTGGTGCAAAAAAAGCGGTTACGGTTGCATCACTCAAACCAAATTGATGTGTGTTTTCGCCGGTAATATCTCTTTGATCTACAACAGGAAGTATGTAACGGGTAATTAAATTAAGATTGTCGCTTAACTTAAACGGAATTACGGGCTGTACATTTATCGTATATTTTGATCCGTTATATGGACCAATACCATAATTAAGATTGTTTTGCAATGGCACGCTTATAAGGCTTGCAACCGGATTGGCTAATTTATCTGCGAGTTCCTGAGCGCTTGATCCTGCTTTTGGTTCTTCCTGAGCAAATGCTGTCAAATTTAGAAACAACAACAGTGCTAAAGATTTAATGGAAATAGAAAAGTTTGGAAGTTTCATAATTCTTTCTTTTAATGATTCTTAAAACCAAAATGAAGCCGCTTTTATCTTGTAAAAGTTGTTTCATTTTGATCTTAGCTATATTCAAATTATTCTATTGTCCCTAAGTTATTTATCAGCCTCCACTACTTTTTTTCGCAGTAGAACTTGCTTTTAAAGCTTCTTGTACATGTTTAAACATCAGGAAATCCTGAATAGTGGTAGGGCCGGGATATAAGTTACTCTGTACTTTATGTGGCGGATATTTCTCGTATGTTTTAACAAAGTCTCCTATAATATTTTGAATCGTAGGCAGGAACCAGGTTTTCTCTGTAAAGTTGTTCATGAACAAATCATATCGTTCTTGCGGATCTGCCCATAAATCAAATATTTGCGGAGCCAGGGCTACATAACTTTTAGCGCCTTTCCATCCTAAATTTGAATCTACTGCCAAACCACCGGTTGGCATACCGCCGTCTCCACGTAAATTAAATACTGCTTTAAATTTCCCTACTCGAATTGCTCCAGGAGTTAATTCGTCTTCTGTAAAATAAAACCACATTGTTCTTTTTGATTTTCCGGTGCCAAATAAAACCGGCGACATATCGTAACTATCAAAAATTGTTGGTTTACCATCTCTGTCAACTGTTGGTAATTCCTGACCGGATAAAGCTGCAAATGTTGCCATAAAGTCAAGTGTTCCTAAAATATCATGATTTTGAGTTCCGGGTTTAATTTTCCCCGGCCACCAAGCCATTGTTGGAATTCGGCTTCCTCCTTCACGAACAGTTCCTTTTGTTCCTCTAAAAGGGGTATAACCGCAATCTGGATATACATCTTGCCATGTACCATTATCTACTGTGTAAATAATTAAGGTGTTTTCTGCAATTCCCATTTTACGAACCTCATCCATAATACGACCAATTCTGGTGTCTAATTCTACGATACAATCAGCGTATTTATTTTGACCTTCTGATTTACCAACAAAATCAGGATGCGGTAAATTAGGCTGGTGATTTTTTGCAAATGCTATTTCCATAAAAAATGGTTTGTCTTTTTTACCATTTTCTCTCAGCCATTTTAAAGATTCCTCTTCTGTATACTGATCAATAAACGGAATTACTTTTCCATCAATTTTTCTAACTTCTCTATATGGTTTTCCTGCTTCGCCATCCAATGCTCCTTTTGTTCCTTTTGCCCATGTTGCCCTAATATCAGCCGGCATATCCTGATTCCAATCCGGATCCGCATACGTATAAGCATTTAAGTGATACAAGGTTACATTTCTCATCACATCAAAACCTTGTGCAATTGGCATGGAATAATCTTCTTCTCCAAGATGCCATTTTCCGGCAAAAAAGGTGTTGTAGTTTTTACGTTTTAGTAAGGATGCAAGTGTCCACTCTTCTTTAGGCAAACCACCACCATCTCCTGGGAAAGCTACAGTGGTCATTCCGCTTCTATTTGGAATTCTTCCTGTTATTAATGCTGCTCTTCCCGGTGTACAGCTTGGCTGCCCGTAAAAGGACCAAAATTGTATCCCTTCTTTTGCCATTCGATCAAAATTTGGAGTTGCCGCACCGCGTCCTTCTCCACCTCCATAAGGGCCCAAATCTCCCCATCCGGTATCATCCGATAATAAAATAATAATGTTTGGGCTTTTCTGTCCATATCCGATACCGGCTATAAGGAAGCAAAAAAGCAAGCCAAAAATCTTAGCATGATTGGCTGATTTAATTGATAGAAAGTTTGTTTTCATAAGGTGGTGTTCTGAATAAATTATATAATTTCAATTCTAAATTTTATTCACAGAAATCTGGTTTGTTTGATACAAACTATTTGTCCGGAAATACTTTTTTCCAATCATCTTTTATGCTGATTATATGATATTTGTATTTTGCTGCAGTATTTAATGAAAGATTATCTTTTTCCTGATAATTGTATTCTCTGCTAGCATCATTGTGATTTACAATTAATTGAAAAGAGGGATATTTGCTTCCCTGAGAATATCTCAACATGGCAAGATCTCCGGCACCGCCTTCGTTTCCGCAGGCAAAAACAGGTCTTTGACCAATGTGTAATTGTATGCCAACCGGTTTTCCTTCTTTATCATTAAATTGATTTAAAGCTGGTTCTCTTAACACGATATTTTTAGCATCATCAAATTTGTATTTGAAAGAAGTTCCTATCACTTGTTCTTTTGGGATGCCATAAAAATCATTTGAAATTGCACGTACTAACTCAATAGTTCCTCCGGTTACAATAAAAGTTTTGAATCCGTTTGCACGTAAATAATTTAATAATTCCAATTGTGGCTGGTATCTGATTTGTTTTATAGGAACATTTTTGCCCGGATATTTGGCACCGGAAAAGAACTCTTTTGCCGAAGCTTCAAATTCATCTTCGGTCATTCCGGTATGTGTTGCGGCAACCAATTCAATAAGAGCTTTATCACCACCTTTTTCAAAAAAAGTTTTGTCTTTTTCTATAACAGCTTTAAAAGGTTGTTTTTTTGCTAATTCAGGTTTGGCTTCTACCATTTTTTTAACGCGGTAAAAAGCAAATAATTCCTGAACATAGGGTTTTTCAGCCCAAAGTGTTCCGTCATTATCAAAAGTGGCAATTCTGTTTTCTACCGGAATAAAATCAGGGCTTCCTTTTTTTGTGACTTTAGTAACATAAGCAATGATATCATTTTTTAGGGTTCCGTCGTTCCAGCTTGGCAGCGGATCTGCGCTATTTGCAACTACAGCTGTACTGTCTTTAGGATTTACGGTTGTTGCATCTTCATTTTTTTTACATGAAACCAGTAAAAACAAAAAGAGAGGCAATAGATATATTTTTCTATACATGATATTGATTTTAAATCAACAGAGCTCGAATTATGGGGAACTCAAGCTCTATTGTAATGCTAATATTTTTATTTTTTCTTTGAAGCTGCGTCTTGTTGTATTGTTTTTTGCAGTTTAATTTCATTAAGTGTTTCTTCCATAATTGTTACAGGTGAAAAGCTTGGCGGTATAGAACGTGGAGGAAATTGTTTAAAAGTTGCGGCAAATTTCATTACTTCGACATTCATTCCATACACAGAACCTATATGATTAATCACCCAATCCCAATATGTATTTGAAGTAAAGTCTGCTCTTTCATAAGGATCCTGATATAAATTGAATATTTTTTGCAAACGCAGTTTCACAAAAGGTTCTGCCCACAATCCCATTGTTCCTGCCATACGCTGTTCTGCAAAAACGTATTTATAATCTCCCTGACGCATCCCTACAAGCAATCCATCATCATCAGAATAGAAAAATTCATTTCTGGCACTTTTTGGTGTTTTTCCTTCTAAAAATGCTGATTGGTCATAGCCATCTAAATGTACTTTGTACGTATTTCCGTTTGCTTTATAGCCTTTCAACATTTTATTTATGATATCCGGTTCTCCGGCTATTGACACCAAAGTAGGAAACCAATCGTTGTGGCTCATCATTTCGGTAGTTACCTGACCTGGTTTGATTACGCCTGGCCAGCGTACCATACAAGGAACTCTAAATGCACCTTCCCAGTTGGTGTTTTTTTCTGAACGGAAAGATGTGTACCCACCATCAGGCCATGTATTCATATGAGGGCCATTATCTGTAGAATAAACAACTAATGTATTGTCTGCAATTCCTAAATCATCTAAAACCTTTAAAAGTTCTCCAACAGTTAGATCATGTTCGATCATTCCATCCATATATTCACTGTCTCCGTGTGTGTATTTGCCCCGATGTTCTGCTCTTACGTGTGTTCTCAAGTGCATACGAGTACCATTCCACCATACAAAGAAAGGTTTCCCCGCAGCATTTTGTCTTTTAATAAAATCAATAGCAGCAGCAACGGTTTCATCATCTACTGTTTCCATTCTTTTTTTAGTAAGAGCTCCGGTATCTTCGATTTTTTGTTTTCCAACTTTTCCAAAACGGGCATCTGTTATTGTAGGATCATCAACATTTGTAGCCGTACATTTTAATACACCTCGCGGTCCATATAATTTTACATAAGCGGGATCTTTTGGATAATCAGGTAATTCCGGTTCTTCTTCTGCGTTTAAGTGATACAGATTTCCAAAAAATTCATCAAATCCATTTACAGTCGGCAAACTTTCATTTCGATCTCCCAAATGGTTTTTACCAAACTGCCCGGTTGCATATCCTAACTGTTTAAGTACTCCGGCAATTGTTGGGTCTAATTGGCTCATTCCCATTGGTGCTCCGGGAAAACCAACTTTAGTCAATCCGGTACGAATACCATGTTGCCCTGTAATTAAGGCAGCACGTCCTGCGGTACAGCTTTGTTCTGCATAATAATGTAAAAAACGTATTCCTTCATTACCTACACGATCAATGTTTGGGGTCATATAGCCCATTAATCCATCACTATAAGCGCTAACATTTGTAGTACCAATATCGTCGCCCCAAATTATAAGAATATTAGGTTTTTTTGTATTCTGTGCCTGTATTACTGAAAAACATACTAATGCAAAAAGCATTATCGAATTTCTAAATTCAATTTTAAGTTTACTTTGTTTCATGGTAATAAAATTTATTAATAATTTCACTAATTACTTTAAAATATTAAGAAAAATATTATGCTTTTGGAAACTGTGAAAAAAGTTAAATTGCTTGTTTTCAGTTTTCTAGTTTTTTGAGGGTTATTCTAAAACAAGAATTTTCTTAGCTTTTATTTAACTGATCCAAAATTAATTAATATAAAACCGAAAAAATGTATTTATAGGGGATGACGTTGTTTCATTTTATAAAATGAAACGATATAAATGCTTTATTTTGATGCATTTAGTATTTGTAAAGTAGAAAAGTATAAAAACAGAGAAGCGTTGAAAAAACACTTACACAGAAATAACTTCCATTCTTGTAAATTCTATAATCAGAAAGAGGAGAAATGAAGTAATTGAAAAAGTAGATTTATAAAACGCAAAAAAGCCATTCGACGCATCGAATGGCTTTTTATATTACAATTTTTCTTAATGGAAAACTATTCTATTTCAGATACTCTCATGGTATTTACCATTCCTTTATCTTTAATTGGCATTGCTGCAAGATTAATTAAATAATCACCTTTTACAGCATAACCTTTTTGAACTGCAATTTCGTTAACATCAGTAACAGTATCATCTGTACTTTCGTCTTTATCGTAGAAGTATGATTTTACTCCCCATAATAAATTCAATTGTGTTAAGATTCTTTTGTTTGAAGTAAACACCAAAATGTGTGAAGATGGTCTCCAGGCCGAAATTTGGAAAGCTGTATATCCGCTATTTGTTAACGTACAAATTGCTTTTGCTTTGATTTCGTTTGCCAATAAAGCTGCCTGATGACAAACTGTTTTTGTAACAAAACGTTTTGTTTTAATTTGCGGTGTATTTTGTGGAACCTGAATAAGCGGAGAATCCTCAACTGCCTCACAAATTTGAGTCATTTTTTGAATAACTTGTACCGGATAGTTTCCTGTAGCAGTTTCTCCAGACAACATTACAGCATCTGCACCGTCCATTACAGAGTTTGCAACGTCATTTACTTCGGCTCTTGTTGGTGTTAAACTTGTAATCATTGTTTCCATCATTTGTGTGGCAACGATAACAGGAATTCTGGCAGTTTTTGCTCTGCGAATCAAATCTTTTTGAACCAATGGTACTTCGTGTGCAGGAAGTTCAACTCCTAAATCTCCACGCGCTACCATAAGACCATCGCAATAAGCTATAATTTTATCAATATTTTCTAAAGCTTCCGGCATTTCAATTTTAGCAACAATTGGAATTTTGTATTCAGAATGCTTCGCAATTAATTCTTGCAAATCTTGCAAATCGCGAGGTGTTTTTACAAACGAAAGTGCGATCCAGTCTACTTTTTGTTCGATAGCAAAAATAGCATCTGCAATATCTTTTTCAGTTAAAGCCGGTAAAGAAATTTTAGTGTTTGGTAAATTAACTCCTTTTTTAGATTTTAATTCTCCACCCTGAATTACTTTAGCAACAACTTCTGTCTTTTTATCTGTAGAAATAATTTCAAAAATAAGTTTTCCGTCATCAAGCAAAATACGCTCTCCAGGATTAACATCATTTGGAAAATTTTGATATTTCATGAACACTTTTTGAGCTGTTCCTAAAATATCTTCGGCAGTTGTAAAAGTAATTAAATCACCATCATGTACAACTGTTCCTTCTTCCATTACTCCAACTCTAAGTTTTGGTCCCTGTAAATCTCCAAGGATTGCAGTTGTGTAACCAAACTCGTCGTTTAGACCTCTAATGATATTAATTTTGTCTTTTACTCCTTCGTAATCTGCATGCGAAAAATTGATTCTAAACACATTAACACCTGCTTCGATCATATCTTTGATAATCTCTCTCGTACTACATGCAGGTCCAAGTGTAGCTACAATTTTAGTTTTTTTGTTTGTTAGCATTTTTTTTAAAAAATTAAATTGTTTTTTGATTTTATTTTATTGGTATCAACGACATAAATAGCGGCGATGCTCTCGATGGTATTTAATTGTTGTTGAATTTCTGAAAAATCAATAGCCTCGTCACTATTCTCTATTTTCAGGAAAAAATCTACCTTTTTAAATTCAGGAAGTAAATGAATTGTTGTTGAAACCTCACTTGTTTCATTAGAAAACAAATTCTGGAAATCATTTGTACTCACTGAAATGATTTCATTTTTATTCTGAATTAGATTCCACGCAACGGCTTTTTCAGAATCATAATAATAAAACCTAGAAAAATTTGCCTGTCCTTCCTTAGTTTGAGCATGGATCTCGTTTTTGCTCTTACTTAAATTAACAGGAAGTTTTTTATTGATAAAATAGGCCAGTCTATAATCTTCTAATGAAGTATGAATTGCCATTAAATAATAATCAATTTCGTCAAATTCGTCTAAATCCAATCTATGAATTGCCATATCATGAAAAATCTAGGTGTAAATATACTATTTCTATTGGAGCATCAATAGTTAAGATGTGGTTGTTTTTGTTAATTTATAAACGAAAACGTTATAGCTTTGATAAAGTTACGGCAATTCTGGCGTTATTTCTTATCTATCTTTTCCTGAAAGGCAAAATATGCACGTTGCGATGCCTTTTCTTCTGCTTTCTTTTTTGAAGTAGCTCTTGCTCTAGCAATTACTTTATCGTCTATACTTAATTTTACACCAAACAAGCGTTGGCCGTCAATACCGTTATCTTCAAAAATATCATAATGAAAGATTCTCTTTTCTTTTTGACACCATTCGATAACCAAACTTTTATAACTAATTACTTTTCCTTCAAGCCTTGCAATATCAACATATGGCGTGATTACTCTTTTTTGAATAAATTTTTCGCAAAACGAATATCCTCTATCCAAATAAATAGCGCCAACAAGTGATTCGAAAATATTACCATGAATATTTTCTCCAAAATGCTGTACCGGTACTTTACTTTCTACAAAACGAACCAGGTTTAAATCTTTTCCTAATTCATTTAAATGTTCACGACTTACAATTTTAGAACGCATTTTGGTTAAATAACCTTCATCGCCATTTGGTGCTTTGTTAAACAAATGTGCAGCAATTACGGCACTTAACATAGCATCGCCTAAAAATTCTAATCTTTCATAATTAATTGGATTTCCGTGTTCATCCAATTTATTTGATGATCGGTGCGTAAATGCTTTCTTATAAAAGTCTACGGAAACAGGCTCAAAACCAAGTATTTTCTGAATAGTGTCAAAAAAAATCCCGTCTTCTTGAGAACGGGATTTTGAAAATATTTTTTTGATAATATTCATAGACAAAACTAAACTAGTCAACTAATTTTTTAAACAATACACACGCATTGTGTCCACCAAAACCAAAAGTATTACTCATAGCAACATTTACCTCTCTTTTTTGAGGTTTGTTCAGAGTAAGGTTTAATGACGGATCAATGTTTTCATCTACAACAGTGTGATTAATCGTAGGAGGAACAATACTGTGTTGCATTGCCAAGATAGAAGCAATTGCTTCAATAGCTCCGGCAGCACCAAGTAAGTGTCCTGTCATTGATTTTGTAGAGTTGATATTGATGTTTTTTGCATGTTCACCAAAAACAGCGCTAATCGCTTTTAGTTCGGCAACATCTCCTAACGGAGTAGAAGTTCCATGTGTGTTGATGTGATCAACATCTTCAGGATTCATTCCGGCATCTCTTAATGTATTTTTCATTACAGCAATAACGCCAATTCCTTCCGGATGTGGTGCCGTTAAATGGTAAGCATCAGATGACATTCCGCCTCCGCCAATTTCACAATAAATTTTTGCGCCTCTTGCTTTTGCATGCTCATATTCTTCAAGAACCAAAGCTCCTGCGCCTTCTCCTAAAACGAAACCATCTCTGGTTGCATCAAAAGGTCTTGAAGCTGTTTCAGGGCTCTCATTTCGTGTTGATAAAGCGTGCATAGAGTTAAAACCTCCCATACCTGCAATCGTAATGGCAGCTTCTGAACCACCGGATACAATAACATCACACATTCCTAAACGAATGTAATTGAAAGCATCAATTAATGCATTTGCAGAAGATGCACATGCAGAAACTGTCGTATAATTTGGACCCATATAACCGTTACGCATCGAAATGTGCGCTGGTGCAATATCGGCAATCATTTTTGGAATAAAAAACGGATTGAATTTTGGCGTTCCGTCTCCTTTAGCGTAATAAATTACTTCTTCCTGAAAAGTCTCTAAACCTCCAATTCCTGCTCCCCAAATAACACCAACTCTTGTTTTGTCGATATTATCATCAGTAAGTCCGGCATCTTTAATAGCTTCGTCACTTGCAGCAACAGCGTATTGAGCGAATTTATCTAGTCTTCGAGATTCCTTGCGATCCATGTAATCTTCAATATTGAAGTTTTTTACCTCACAAGCAAATTTCGTTTTATGCTTCTCTGTATCATAATACGTGATAGGAGCGGCTCCGCTAACCCCATTCACAAGTGCCTCCCAATAATCCTGGATATTATTCCCGATAGGAGTAAGAGCACCTAATCCTGTTACAACAACTCGCTTTAACGTCATAAATATGTGTTTTGTACTTTAAACAAATAAAACCCACGCTTTCTTAACTGTATTGTTTACTTAAGAGCCATGGGCATTACAATATAAATATATCTTTTTGATTGAAAATCAATCGAAATTTAAAATTTTAAAAAAATAATAACACCCGACTTATAGAATATAAAAATCGGGTGCAGTATTATTATTTTTTAGCTTCCTCGATATAAGAAATAGCTTGACCAACAGTAGCAATGTTTTCTGCTTGATCGTCTGGAATTTGAATATCAAATTCTTTCTCGAATTCCATAATAAGCTCAACAGTGTCTAATGAGTCAGCTCCTAAATCATTAGTGAAGCTTGCTTCTGTTACAACTTCGTTTTCGTCAACACCTAATTTGTCTACGATAATCGCTTTTACTCTTGATGCAATGTCTGACATAATCTTTAATTTTAGAATTTAATTTGTTGGCAAAAATAAAAAACTTTATTTTAAAACAACTATTTAGTTTATAAATGTGATACTAATTTATAAAATTAATTTCAAGAAAGCCCTTTTAATACTATTTATTTTCGATTTTTATTCCGTTTTTTGCATTCTCAAAATAAACTAGATTATGAAAAAAATTGTTGTTTTTGCCTCAGGATCAGGAACTAATGCAGAAAACATTATAAAATATTTTTCGAATACCAAAATTGCAAAAGTGGTTTCTGTTTTTACAAATAATGCATCTGCAAAAGTTATCGAAAGAGCAAAAAATCATCAAATTCCGGTCGAAATCTTCTCAAAAAACGAACTTTTGGAGCGAAACGTATTACAAAAAATACAAGAAATCGACCCGGACCTAATAATTCTGGCTGGTTTTTTATTGAAGTTCCCGGAAAACATAATCGAGAAATATCCTAATAAAATAATCAACATTCATCCGGCACTTTTACCCAATTATGGAGGCAAAGGAATGTACGGAATGCACATACACAGGGCCATAATCAATAATAAGGAAAAAGAAACCGGAATTTCGATTCATTATGTAAATGAAAATTATGATGAAGGCGGAATTATTTTCCAGAAAAATATAGCGCTCACAGACGAAGATACTCCAGAAACCGTCGCCGAAAAGATTCACGAACTGGAACAAAAGTATTTTCCGGAAATAATTCAATCTATATTGGAGAAATAAATTCCAATATAAAAATCCTAAATTCCAATTTTTAGATACAGTTTGAACAATCTAAAATCTAAATTCTACAATCTAAAATAATGAATCACGAAGTACATATATATACTGATGGCGCGGCAAAAGGAAATCCGGGTAATGGCGGTTATGGTGTAGTAATGGAATTGGTGGGAACACCGCATAAAAAAGAATTTTATGAAGGATTTCGTCTTACTACTAATAACAGAATGGAGCTTTTGGCTGTAATTGTGGGTTTAGAAAAACTAAAAAACCCAAATATGAAGGTTTTAGTTATTTCAGATTCTAAATATGTAGTTGATTCTGTCGAAAAAAAATGGGTTTTGGGCTGGGAAAAAAAGAAATTTGCCGGAAGGAAAAATCCCGATTTATGGAAACGATTTTTAATCATTTACCGCAAACACCAAGTCGATTTTAAATGGATTAAAGGCCACAATAATCATCCTCAAAACGAACGCTGCGATCAATTGGCCGTTATGGCATCTATGCAGCCCAAACTTTCTGTTGATGAATATTACGAAACCATTGGTTCAAAAATGGAATAAAAAAAATAACGTATCAGGAATCACCACTCCCGATACGTTATTCAAACTACTAACTTAAAAAAATCTTATTCTTCTTTATCTAAATCTTTAGCCGTTTTAAATCCGGTTAATAAGCCGACTCCGGCCATGATAAAGATAATCGACGGATAAACGGCATCATCTTCTAAAGAAGTATACGTTGTAATTAATAAGGCAAGAAAAATTCCGACTCCTGTACCTATTAATAAGAATGCAAAATTTACAACGAAAACTTTCCATGCTGAACCTCTTTTTCCTACTCCTTTGAAAAAGATACTGGCATCAACACCTTTTTCTATAAGAGCCATACGCTCTCTGTTTCTAGTTGAGAAAAAAAGATAGATAATCCCGAAGATCATCAAAAACATGCTAATTGGTATTAAAATTTGTGCTCCCATAATTTTGTTTTATTTAATTGATTGATACTCCATATGACGACACCTTTTGAATTGAGGTTACAACAAAAGTGAAAAATTTCAATATTTTTAAATTCATCCCGAAATCTTGGGAAGAAAAAACACTGATTATCAGTAATTTTGAGTTTTTTATGAAAATCAAATTTTAAACAACCCTCATTTTGTCATCTCGACGGAGGAGAGATCACACTAGAAGCTCGACAACGATTGGCGATTTACTTTACGGAGTTTCGCGTGCGATCTCTCCTCCGTCGAGATGACAATACAAAAATCTATACTTATATATAGATTGGAATTTGAAATTTATTTTAGAAAAGTTGTAACCTTTATAAATAAACTGTCGTCCTATATAATATGAGTACAATAAGTGATCAACATTATATCGATAAAATTTTGCAGGGCGAAACAAATTCGTTTGCCGTGCTGGTTGACCGTTATAAGGATATGATTTTTACTTTGGCTTTAAAAATGGTTAAAAACAGAGAAGAAGCCGAAGAAGTTGCTCAGGATACTTTTATAAAAATTTATAATTCTTTAAATAAGTTTAAAGGTGATTCTAAATTTTCGACATGGATTTACAAGATTGCTTATAACACGTGTTTAGATCGTTTGAAGAAAAACAAAAAGGAAGAAAATAACATTTCGATAGATGAATTTTCGTCACATTTAATCAAGACGATGGACAATGCTTTAAGCGCTTTAGAAGATAAAGAACGAAAGCAAACGATTCAGAATTGTTTGAATTTGTTACCAAGCGACGAGAATTTTTTGCTAACTTTATTTTATTTTGAAGATCAGAGCTTAGAGGAAATTGGGAAAATTATGAGCATTAATGCTAATAATGTAAAAGTAAAATTATTTAGGAGCCGACAAAAATTAGCTGTAATTTTGAAAAAGCGATTAGAACCAGAAATAGTAGAATATTATGAAAGAGAGCGATAAAAATATAGAGAATCTTATTGATAAAATGATGGCTGAAAACACTTTGGAATCGCCATCAATTGACTTTACTTCAAAAATAATGTCTCAGGTTTTAGTAGCTGAAAAAAGTAAAATTAAAGCTTATAAACCGTTGATTTCTAAAACAACATGGATATTTATTGGTATATCTTTAATTGCTTTGACTTTTTATTCTCTTTCAAGCAACAACATTTCTAATTTTGAAATTGTAAAAATATATTCAGATAAAGCTTCTACTCTATTTTCAGGAATTCACTTTTCTAAAAATATATTATATGGGCTTTTAATAGTACCTGTTATGTTTTTAATTCAGATTGGAGTTTTGAAAAATTATTTTGATAAGAAGTATGAGTTATAGAATTATTGTCTTTTAGAATTACTGATACAGAAATTCATTGCTTTTTTCAAAAATAATTATTGCATTTTAAATCCAAAAAACATATTTTAAGCACTGCACAGAATCTAATATAATTCATTCATTTACAATAGTTTTAGCATCGCAAACGATATTGTTTTTTTATGAAAATTTTGAGAACCTAAACCGTTGCAATATTGTAACTTATAAAGTATCTTTGCACCCTAATTCGAAATTCATAAAATGAATAAATTATTGATTGTTGGAACGGTTGCTTTCGACGCGATTGAAACTCCTTTCGGAAAAACAGATAAAATATTAGGTGGTGCTGCAACGTACATTGGTTTATCTGCATCATTTTTTAAATTACAATCGGCCATTGTTTCTGTAGTTGGCGACGATTTTCCACAAGAACATTTAGATCTTTTAACTTCAAGAAATATTGATATCTCTGGTATCGAAATTGTAAAAGGCGGAAAAACCTTTTTCTGGAGCGGTTTATACCACAACGATCTAAACTCAAGAGATACTTTAGTAACTGAGTTAAACGTTTTGGCTGATTTTCAACCAAAAGTTCCTCAAAATTATAAAGATGCTGATGTTGTGATGTTAGGAAACTTACATCCTTTAGTACAAAGCAGCGTTTTAGATCAAATGGAGAAAAAACCAAAATTAGTGGTTTTAGATACTATGAACTTCTGGATGGATTGCGCTTTACCTGAATTATTAGATGTTATTAAACGTGTAGACGTTATCACAATCAATGATGAAGAAGCAAGACAACTTTCGGGAGAATATTCGTTAGTAAAAGCTGCTGCTAAAATCCAGGAATTGGGACCAAAATATGTGGTGATCAAAAAAGGAGAACACGGTGCACTTTTATTCCACAACAGAGAAGTATTCTTTGCACCGGCTTTACCATTAGAAGATGTTTTTGATCCAACAGGAGCCGGAGACACTTTCGCAGGTGGATTTTCAGGATTCATTGCACAAAGCGAAAACATATCGTTTGGCAATATGAAAAATGCAATTATTTACGGTTCGAATTTAGCATCATTTTGTGTAGAGAAATTTGGAACAGAAAGGATGGAAACATTAAGTAAAGCTGAAGTAGCGATTCGATTACAACAATTTAAATCGTTAACGCAGTTTGACATAGAAATATAATGCCCAAAAGCCTCGATAACACGGGGCTTTTTTATTACGTTAATACACACAACTTACAACAACACAAAAATACAAAACACAATGAGCGACGCGTTAAAACACGAATGTGGTATAGCCTTAGTTAGACTTCTTAAACCGCTTGAATATTACAAAGAAAAATACGGAACTGCTTTTTACGGAATACAAAAAATGTATCTGATGATGGAAAAGCAACACAACCGTGGGCAAGACGGAGCAGGTTTTGCAAGCATTAAATTAGATGTTGATCCGGGACAACGCTACATTAGCAGAGTTCGCTCGAATCATTCACAGCCTATACAAGATGTTTTTGCCCAAATTAATGATCGTATTAATGAAGAGTTAGGTGCTCATCCGGAATATGCAGATGATGTTGCAGCTCAAAAAGCAAACATTCCTTATATAGGAGAATTATTTTTAGGTCACGTTCGTTACGGAACTTTCGGAAAAAACAGCATCGAAAGTGTTCACCCATTTTTACGTCAAAGTAACTGGATGCACCGTAATTTGATTTTGGCAGGAAACTTTAATATGACAAATGTTAAAGAGCTTTTCGAAAACTTAGTAGAGCTTGGACAGCATCCAAAAGAAATGGCCGACACTGTTACCGTAATGGAAAAGATTGGGCATTTTCTTGACAAGGAAGTTATGCAGCTTTACCAGGATTGTAAAATGGAAGGTTATTCTAAAAGAGAAGCTTCTCCGGTAATTGCAGAACGATTGGATATCACAAAAATATTATCCCGCTCAGCAAAAAATCTTGATGGAGGTTATGCAATGGCCGGATTATTAGGTCACGGTGATGCTTTTGTATTTAGAGATCCCGCTGGAATTCGTCCTGCTTATTTTTATCAGGATGATGAAGTTGTAGTTGTTGCCTCTGAGCGTCCGGTTATTCAAACGGTATTTAATGTTCCTTTTGAAAAAGTTCAGGAAATTGAACCCGGAAATGCTTTGATCATCAAAAAAAGCGGAAAAGTTTCGATGGAACAAATTCTGGAACCAACCGTTAAAAAAGCGTGTTCTTTTGAAAGAATCTATTTCTCCAGAGGAAGTGATGCTGAAATTTATCAGGAACGTAAAAATTTAGGAAAATTAATTTTACCAGCCGTTCTTAAATCAATTGACAGCGATACAGACAATACTGTTTTCTCTTATATTCCTAACACTGCCGAAACTTCCTTTTATGGTCTAATCGAAGCTGCACAGGATTTCTTAAATCAGAGAAAAAATAATTATATTCTGGAAAACAGAAATACACTTACAGCCGAAACTTTACAGGAATTATTAGCTGTAAAAATTCGTACTGAAAAAGTTGCAATAAAAGATGCTAAACTAAGAACCTTTATTACAGAAGACAGTAGTCGTGATGATTTAGTTGCTCACGTTTATGATGTAACTTATGGAGTTATCAAACCAACTGATAATTTAGTTATTATTGATGACAGTATTGTTCGTGGAACTACTTTAAAAATGAGCATCATTAAAATGATGGATCGTTTAAAACCAAAACGTATCGTTATCGTTTCTTCGGCTCCACAAATTCGTTACCCTGATTGTTACGGAATTGATATGGCAAAACTGGAAGGTCTTGTTGCTTTTAGAGCAGCTTTGGCTTTGTTGAAAGAAAGAAACCTATACCATATCGTAGATGAAGTTTATGCTAAATGTAAAGCTCAGGAAAATTATATTGATACAGATGTTGTAAATTATGTAACCGCAATTTATGATCAATTTACTCCTGAAGAAATTTCAGACAAAATTGCCGAAATGTTGAGTTCTCCGGAAATTAATGCCGAGGTAAAAATTATTTTCCAAAAAGTAGAAGATTTACATATAGCATGTCCTAAAAATCTTGGTGATTGGTATTTTACAGGAGACTATCCTACACCGGGAGGAAATCGTGTTGTAAATAGAGCATTCATGAATTTTTATGAAGGAAAAGATGCAAGAGCATATTAAAAAAATACTAACAAAAGGTTAAATTGTGCAGTTTATCGGTTTTTTTTGCCGTTCGTCCTATATGTTTGGCAAAATCGAACAGCTACGATACTTTTGGGAAACCATAACATTAGTAGGTTAAGTTTATGGTAGATTTGGGGCAAAAAGGGTGGAAGCAATTCCACCTTTTTTATTGGAATAAACTCAAGAAAACCACCCAAAGTAAGAAATTACGTATTTCGTCGAATTTATTTGCACTTTATCTAGAATATTTGTGAAAACGATATAGCTATCATACATTTACTATACCATAACATTAGTAGGTTAAGTATATGGTAGATTTGGGGCAAAAAGGGTGAAAGAAATTTCACCTTTTTTATTGGAATAAACTCAAAACCTTTCTAAAGTAAGAAATTACGCATTTCATCGATTATTCTTGCATTTCGTCTAAAATATTTGGCAAAACAAAATAGCTGTCATAAATTTATTACACCATAACATTAGTAGGTTAAGTATATGGTAGATTTGGGGCAAAAAGGGTGAAAGAAATTTCACCTTTTTTATTGGAATAAACTCTCACAAAGAAAGAAAAGAACAAAGAGAAAAGAACAAAGAGAAAAGAAAATAGTAAGACAAGGAAATGTATAAATAAAAAAAGACGAATAACCATCGGGTCATTCGTCTTTTTTCTTTACTCTTTATTCTATTATCTCCAGACTATTTTTCTAAAGCATATCTTCTTGCAACTTCTGTCCAGTTAATTACGTTGAAGAAAGCTTCAATATAATCTGGTCTTCTGTTTTGGTAGTTTAAATAATAAGCGTGCTCCCAAACATCCATTCCTAAAATTGGAGTTCCACCGCAGCCAACTTCCGGCATTAATGGGTTGTCTTGGTTTGGAGTTCCGCAAACATCTAATTTTCCACCTTTTTGCACACATAACCAAGCCCATCCTGAACCAAATTGTGTTGCACCGGCTTTGGCAAATTTTGCTTTAAACTCTTCAAAAGTTCCAAAAGAAGACTCAATTGCAGCTAACAAATCACCTGTTGGTAATCCACCACCGTTTGGAGTCATTACAGTCCAGAACAAATTGTGGTTGTAAAAACCTCCACCATTGTTACGAACTGCAGCGTTTGATTTATCTAAGTTGATTAAGATGTTTTCGATTGTTTTTCCTTCCAAATCTGTACCTGCAATTGCTGCATTAAGATTTGTTGTGTATGCATTATGATGTTTTGAATGGTGAATTTCCATTGTACGTGCATCAATATGTGGTTCTAATGCATCATATGCATAAGGTAATTGTGGTAATTCAAAAGCCATGATATTATGATTTTATGGTTTATAATAATTTATCCCAAATTTAAACATTTAACTTTGGAATAGAAAATACTATTTCGTTATAATTCCATTTAATTAATTAATAATTTAGTTATTTAATGCGTAAATAGTTGGAAATCTTTATTTTCCATTAAAAGTTGTCATTGTATTTTCTAATCCTGCTGTTCCAAAAGATTTAATAATTTCGGAAGCGACCTCTAAGCGTTCCGGTAATTTTGCTTTTTCTTCTTCGTCCCAGTCGCCTAAAACATAATCTATTTGTTGTCCTTTTTTAAACTGGTCGCTTATACCAAATCTAAAACGGGTATATTGTTGTGTATTTAATACCAGGTTGATGTTTTTTAATCCGTTGTGACCGCCATCGCTGCCTTTTGGTTTAATCCGGATAGTACCGAATGACAAGTTTAAATCGTCTGTAATCACCAGAATATTCTCTAATGGAATGTTTTCTTTGTCCATCCAGTATTTTACCGCCTTCCCGCTTAAATTCATGTACGTGTTTGGTTTAAGCAAAAAGAAGGTTCTTCCTTTAAATTTATATTCGGCTAAAGCGCCAAGTTTTGCAGTTTCAAATGAAAGGCTTTCTTTTTTGGCTAAAAAATCAAGGACTTTAAATCCTATATTATGTCTTGTATTTACGTATTCGGCTCCAATATTACCAAGTCCTACGATTAAATATTTTTTCATATTATCTATGTTCTCTTCTTTTTGTGTTGATGAAAACAGTTTTGTTATCCATTTTATCATGTTTGCAAAAATAGGGTTAATTTGGTAATTAGAAAATGTGTTAATTAGATAATTAGGAAATGTGGCAATTAAATAATTTGAACTTAACCGCAAATAAGCCCTGTTTTACGCAAAGCGCGCTAAGAATGGCACGGAGATGATGCACATTTAAACTGATCAATGCGTTTTTGCACTTTACAACTTTGCCTCTTTGATCCTTTGTACCTTTTCTTAGAAAACCTTTAAAGCAAAAAAAAGCACCAATCTTTCGATTGATGCTTTGATATTGAATTTGAAAAAAATTATTTTTTCTTTCCTTTTGCAGGAGCTTTTGCAGCTTTTGCAGCTTCTTGAGCAGCTTTCATAGCAGCACGAGAAATTCTTACTTGTGCAACAACTGTGTTCTCCGGGTGCATAACTTTGTAATCTGGTGTACCAACTTTAGTAACATATAATTTGTTACCCATTTCAAGTGGAGTAATATCAGCTTCAACAAAATCAGGAAGATTTTTAGGTAAAGCTTTTACTTTTAATTTACGAGTGTTCAAACGTAAAACACCACCTGCAAGAACACCTTTAGATGTACCTACAACTTTTACCGGAACTTCCATAGTGATTTCTTTGTCATCAAATAATTGAAAGAAGTCAATGTGTAAGATTTTGTCAGATACCGGGTGAACCTGAATATCTTGTAAAATTGCATTGAATGATTTTCCTTTTCCAAGCTCAATCACAACTGTGTGTGCGTTTGGAGTGTAAACCAAGTTTTTGAACGCTGCAGCGTCTGCTGAGAAGTGTACTGCTTGATTTCCTCCGTATAACACGCAAGGAACCGCTCCAGCATTACGTAAGGCTTTAGTTGACACTTTGCCCACGCTTTCTCTTTCTGATCCTTTAATTGTAATCGATTTCATTGTAAAAAAATATAGTTATTAATAAATATTCTAATCCTTATTGTAATGACATTGCTTCGTTCCTCGCAATGACTACATTATAAACTTTCCACTAATGGAATTGTTGTGGTGCACCATGTGCATAACTTCGGCAAAAAGAGGTGCACAACTCACTACTCTGATTTTTTTTGATTCTTTCTTTAACGGAATAGAATCGGTAACTATTAATTCGCTTAACTTCGAATTCTCAATTTTTTCGTAAGCGCCACCTGATAAAATAGCGTGTGTACAAATTGCTCTAACGCTTAATGCTCCTTTTTCGATCATTAAATCTGCTGCTTTCGCTAATGTACCTCCAGTATCGATCATGTCGTCTACTAATATTACGTTACGGCCTTTTACTTCACCAATTAGCTCCATAGTGTCGATAACGTTGGCTGCTTTTCTTTGTTTGTAACAGATTACTACATCTGATTCTAAAAACTTAGAGTAAGCATATGCTCTTTTTGAACCTCCCATATCCGGAGATGCAATAGTTAAATTTTCTAAATTTAAACTCTGCACATATGGCAAAAAGATGGTTGATGCAAATAAATGATCTACCGGCTTTTCAAAGAATCCCTGAATTTGATCTGCGTGCAAATCCATTGTCATAATTCTTGTTGCTCCTGCAGCGGTTAGTAAATTAGCTACTAACTTCGCTCCAATCGGAACTCTTGGTTTGTCTTTTCTATCCTGTCTTGCCCAACCAAAATAAGGCATAACAGCTGTAATATGTCTTGCCGATGCGCGTTTTGCTGCATCAATCATTAGTAACAATTCCATCAAATTATCTGCCGATGGGAAAGTTGAGCACACGATAAAAACACGTAATCCTCTGATTGACTCTTCGTAAGATGGTTGAAATTCACCATCGCTATACGTTGACATCGTTACTTTACCTAACGGAATTCCGTATTGTTCTGCAATTTTCTCTGCAAGATAAACACTTTTTGAACACGCAAAAATTTTAGCTTCTGGTTCTAGGTGCGACATTATAATTTGTTGTTTTGTAGTTAGTTGTGTGTGCGTCGTTTTAACGAGGTGCAAATTTAGAAAATTTATTGGACACTGAAAGGAAATATTTAAGTATTTTTAGTAGAACATTTAATTTTATTTTTTACATTTGCACCGTGTTAAAGGAATAAGCACATTTATGGCATCATAATCACTTATTCTATTGCGTTAAAATAATTAATTTATTGATTGTTTTTTCGTCTGCTAAGCCCGGATGGCGGAATTGGTAGACGCGCTGGTCTCAAACACCTGTGGGAAACCGTGCCGGTTCGACTCCGGCTCCGGGTACAAAAAACCTCTTCTTAACGGAAGAGGTTTTTTTGATTTTATATGTTTTCATTTCACTCACAACTCACCTCATGCAAAACAGGGAAATTGCAAGAATTAGCTATAAAACACAATCGATTTGCCTCTTTATGAAGTTCATTTGCTAATTCAATTTTATCTGGATTTGAAATTTTCACTTTAGGATTTAGTCTAACTTCCGTAAAACGTCCGCTTCCATCGGCATAAACTTCAAGTGTTGCTTGGGCGTTATCTGAATATTCCATAACTTCTATTCCGTTTTGAGAGCATACATATAAATAGGACATCATATGACAGGAAACCAAACTGCTCAATAATAAATCTTCGGGGTTGTATAATTCAGGATCGCCTTTGAAAGCTTTGGCTGCTGAAACATTTAAAACTGGTTTTCCTTCTATAGTAATCTTATGACTTTTACTGTAAAATTTTGAAGTTGCTTCTTCCTGATTTTTGGTAGAAGTCCAATTTAATGCTGCTTTAAATAGATGTTTCATTTTATATTTGATTTTGCTATTGCTAAATTAAAACTTTATAAGCTGCAAATGAATTAATCACGCAAAGCCGCAAAGTTTAAACACAATATTGTCATTTCGACGTGAGGAGAAATCACACAAGAAACTCAGTGCCTAAAAGTGCCAATCTTTGTAGAGTTACGAGTTAGGTTTCTCCTCACGTCGAAACGACAAAAATTCGTGCTAATTCGTGAAATTAGTGTCAAACTTAAAATATAAAAAAACCTCGAAAATGCTTTCGAGGTTTCTTAGAGAATTACTAACTAATTAACATAATTCCAAAACTATTTTTTCACAGAAAATTTAAAAGTAGTTTTAGTTTTATAATTTTCTCCCGGGTTTAAAACCGTTGTCGGGAAGTTTTTCTGATTTGGCGAATCTGGATAATGTTCTGTTTCTAAACATAATCCTGTTCTGTGTGCATACGTTTTTCCGTCGCGTGTTGGCAAAGTTCCGTCAAGGAAATTTCCAGAGTAAAACTGAATTCCGGGTTCGTCAGTTGTCATTTCCATAACTCTTCCGCTTGCTGCGTGATATACTTTTGCTATGATTGTTTTTCCTTTTTCAGGATTGTTCAATACCCAGCAATGATCGTAACCTTTTCCTCTTTCTAATTGTTCGTTTTTCACTTCGATGTCCTTTGCAATTAATTTTGGAGTTCTAAAATCGAAAGGCGTATTGGCAACATCTTCTAATTTTCCTGTTGGAATTAAAGTAGCGTCAACCGGAACTAATTTATCCGCATTTAAAGTCAATTCATGATCTAAGATTGTTTTTGTAAAATCTCCCGATAAATTAAAATACGAATGCTGCGTTAAATTCACAACTGTTTTCTTATCAGTCGTTGCTTCATAAAGTACTTCTAATTGATTATCATTTGTCAAAGTATAGGTTACAAAAACCTGTAAATTTCCCGGATAACCTTCTTCCATATCTTTACTTAAATAGGATAATTTTAAAGAAGCTGTATTTCCGGATTTTACCTCATCGGCTTTCCAAACAACATTAAAATATCCTTGCGGTCCACCGTGTAAAGCATTTGGTGCGTTATTGATTACTAACTTATACTCTTTTCCGTCTAAAGTAAATTTTCCTTTCGCAATTCGGTTGCCGTATCTTCCAATTAAAGCTCCAAAAAATGGATTTTCTTTTTCATATTGTGCCAAAGAATTAAACCCGATCACTACATTTTCAGAAACACCTTCTTTATTAGGCACTTTTAAATCTGTAATTCTTCCACCAAAAGTGATGATATCAACTTCCATCCCATTTTGGTTTTTCAGCTTATAACTGTCGACTTTTTCTCCTTTAGCAGTTGTTCCGTAAGAAGATTTTTCGATTGTAACCGTAGCTTTTTCATCTGAAGAAACTGTTGTAGCATCCGTTTTTTTATCGCTTTTACATTGAACTGAAACTGTAGCCAAACTCATTAGGCCAATTCCAAAAACGCAACGTTTTAATACATTCATATAATGATATTTTTTAATTGTTGTAAAATGTTAAATGTAAGATGTGAAAGTCTAAAAGTAACAAAAACTTAGAATCTTAGCAACTTAGAACCTCAGCACCTCAGATTACAGCCCATGTTGAAACAAATGATAATAAGCTTCATTCGCATTAATCTTATCTTTAAAGTCTCTTACGGTAGTTTTTTCATCAATAACCAATAATTCGATTCCGGCAATATCAGCGAAATCTTCCATGTATTCTGTTGTAATTGACTGGCTGTAAACCGTATGATGCGCTCCTCCGGCAAGAATCCAGGCTGTTGCAGCAATATCAAGATTTGGTTTACAATCCCATAAAACTCTGGCAACCGGTAATTTTGGTAATTCAGCCATAGGTTTAATCGCTTCCACTTCGTTAACAATCAAACGGAAACGAGTTCCCATATCAACCAAAGAAACGTTGATTGCATCTCCCGCAGGTGAATTAAATACCAAACGAGCAGGATCTTCTTTTCCTCCAATTCCTAAAGGATGTACTTCGCAAGAAGGTTTTCCATCTGCAATAGACGGGCAAATTTCTAACATATGTGATCCTAAAACATACGATTTTTGTGGTGTAAAATGATACGTATAATCTTCCATGAAAGAAGTTCCTCCTTCAAGACCCACATTCATCACTTTTAATGCACGAACCATTGCTGCTGTTTTCCAGTCGCCTTCGCCACCAAAACCATAACCATCAGCCATTAATCTTTGTGTTGCAATTCCAGGTAATTGTTTCCAAACACCAAGATTTTCAAACGTATCTGTAAAAGCTCCAAAACCTCCTTCTTCAAGAAAAGCTCTTAAACCTAATTCAATTTTTGCCGCTTCCGCTAAAGAACTTCTTTGCGCTCCGCCTTCTTTTAAAGCATCAGTTAAAGTATAAGAAGCCTCGTAAACTGCTAATAAATCATTCAATTCCTTATCCGTAACTTTCTCGATATACTTTGTAACATCTGAAGAATCAAAACCGTTAACCGACATTCCGAAACGAATTTGAGCCTCTACTTTATCACCTTCCGTAACCGCAACTTCACGCATATTATCTCCAATACGAGCTACTTTTAAGTTTTGAAGTTCATCCCAACCAAGAGCTACTCTTGTCCAGATACCTAATTTTTTCTGAACTCTTTCGTCTTCCCAATGTCCAACAACGACTTTACGCTTTTTGCGCATTCTTGACATAATAAAACCAAATTCGCGATCTCCGTGTGCAGACTGATTCAGGTTCATGAAATCCATATCGATAGTTCCCCACGGAATTTCAGCATTATATTGTGTATGTAAATGACACAAAGGTTTTTTCAGGATACTCAAACCGCCAATCCACATTTTTGCCGGAGAAAAAGTATGCATCCAGGCTATAATTCCGATACAGTTTTTAGCCGAATTTGCCGCTAAACATACATCCAGAATCTGAGAAGGTGATTTTACCACATCTTTATAAACCACTTTTACCGGAATTTGAGATGAAGCTCCTAATCCTTTCGCAATTATTTGCGAATGTTCTGCCACTTTTCTTAAAGTTTCTTCACCGTATAATTCCTGGCTTCCTACTACAAACCATACTTCTTTTTGAGATATATCTATCATTGTTTAATCGTTATTTTGTTGAACTGTTTAATCGTTTTTTCGTTTGATCTTAAATCTAAAATCAATAATCTGCAATCTAAAATTCCTTATTGTCCGTAATACGAGTCTTTTCCGTGTTTACGATTGTAATGTTTATTTATTAAAGAATCTTTTAATCTTGGTGCGTTTGGGTTTATTTGCAAAGTCAGATACGCCATTTCGGCAACGACTTCAAGAACTTTACTGTTATAAACGGCTTTTGCTGCATTTTTTCCCCATGCAAATGGACCGTGATTTCCAATTAGAACCATTTCTACTTCTTCGTATGAAAGATTTTTTTCTTTGAAGCAATCCAAAATCTGAATTCCGGTATTGTGTTCGTAGTTTCCTTCTATAAGTGCATCTGCCATTGGTGGAGCACACGGAATATCAGCCGTTAAATGGTCGGCATGCGTAGTTCCAAAAATTGGAATATCATGCTGTGATTGCGCCCAGGCAACCGAATATGTGGCGTGAGTATGTGCAACGCCTCCAATATTTGGCCAGTTTTTATACAAATAAGCATGCGTTTTTGTGTCTGATGACGGACGCATTGTTCCTTCAATAATATTATTGTCAAAATCTACGATAACAATATCTTCCGGTTTTAAATCTTCATACGGAACACCGCTTGGTTTAATAGCAAAAACACCATTTTTTCTATCAACCGCACTCACATTTCCAAAAGTATATACAACCAAATTCAATGCGTTTAACTGCATGTTGGCTTCGTAACATTCCTGTTTTAAATCTTTATAAAGAGAACTCATGTTGTGATGTTTTTATAGTTGGATCTTCAAAAGCACTTAATTGATCGTACGCCAACAACAATTTGTGATATGCTGCTACTTTGTCTAATTGAGGGAAATATTCTCCATCAAAATCACTTCCTATTTTTTGACTTGCTTCAATTACGTTTGGATAAATTCCGGCTGCAACTGCTGCATAAATTGCCGCTCCCAAAGCAGGAGTTTGGTCTGAGGCTGCAATTTTAATTGGCTTGTTTAATACGTTTGCCAAAGTCTGCATGATAAAAGGAGATTTACGAGCAACGCCGCCAATTCCGATAACGCTGTCAATTTTTACGCCTTCTTCTTCAAAACGATCGACGATTTTTTTCGCTCCAAAGCAAATAGCATTTACCAAAGCTTTAAAAATATGCGGCGCTTTTGTTCCTAATGATAAATTCGAAATCGCGCTTTTTAATTCCTGATTGGCATCCGGAGTTCTACGCCCGTTAATCCAGTCTAAAGCAATTGGAAGACTATCTGAAACTGGAATTTTCTCGGCCTCTTTCGTTAATTCAACAATTAATTTATCGCTGAATTCTTCTCTTAATTGTTCTTTTTGAGCGTCATTTAAAACAGTTGAAGAAGTCAATAAATGATCTGTTGGCCAAAGCAATAATTCTTTGTACCAAGCCAATAAATCTCCAAAAGCAGATTGTCCGGCTTCTAAACCAATATAACCCGGAATTACAGATCCGTCCACTTGTCCGCAAATTCCACGAATAGTTTTCGTTCCTACTTCATCATAAGAACCCACCAAAATATCGCAGGTTGAAGTTCCCATAACGCGAACCAAAGTGTTTTCTCCAATTTTTGCTCCAACGGCTCCAGAATGTGCGTCGAAAGTTCCTACAGCTACAACTGTTTCTGTCGAAAGTCCTAAACGATCTGCCCATTCCTGGCTTAATTTTCCGGCAACTAAATCAGATGTATACGTTTCGTCATATAAATTTCCGCGAAGCGTTGCCAAATACGGGTGTAGTTTTTCTAAAAATTCTGTTGGAGGCAAACCATTCCAGTCTTCGTGCCACATTGCTTTGTGTCCCGCAGCGCAACGGCTTCTTTTAAATGATTTTAAATCTTTATCTTCAATCAATAAATAGGTCATTAAATCGCAATGCTCCATCCACGTATGAGCTGCATTTCTAACGGCTTCATCTTCTCTGGCAATGTGCAGGATTTTTGCCCAAAACCATTCCGATGAATAAATTCCCCCTACATATTTCGTTACGTTTTCTCCGCCCCAGCTAACTGCCAGTTCGTTGATTTCGTTTGCTTCGTTTATTGCAGTATGATCTTTCCAAAGCACCATCATCGCATTCGGGTTTTCTTCAAAACCTTTTGTTAATGCTAACGGAATTCCGTCTTTCGTAACCGGAACCGGAGAAGATCCAGTTGTATCAATACAAATTCCGCGTACTTGCGAAGCATCAACTTTACTTTCTTTTATAACATTCTGAATCGTGCTTTCCAGACCTTCAATATGGTCTAATGGATGCTGGCGAAATTGATTTATCGATGCGTCACAATATTGTTTGTTTTTCCATCTTTTGTAATGAGAAACATTTGATGCTAACTCCTGTCCATTTTCAGTATCAATCAGCACCGCGCGAACAGAATCTGTTCCGTAGTCTAATCCTATTACATATTTTTTCATTCTGATTTTATTTTTAATGGTGACAAATATACTTATAAATATTATAAGTGTGTAAAAAACACTTAACAAAAAAACATCAGTGATTTTTTGCAGATATTGCACTGAAACAGCCTTTTAAGAGTAAATCAAAAAATAAACGTATGAATAACATTTATTATGTTGCGATTATTTCATCTTTAGATTAAAAACTGTGGTATGCAAACTGCTTTTCTGACTCTATTTTATCTGAATTTTTCTCCTTTGAATTACTTTCCTTCTAAAACCAAAACAGAAAAAGGAGGTATATTGATTTCTAATTTTCCTTTCTTATTCTCAAAATATTTAAAAGCTACAGGACTAATTTTATTTGGATTTTCAAAAGAATTATAATCTTGCAATTTTGATGAAGTAATGATATTTGCCGTGAAATTTTTAACACCTAAATCTTTTGTATCAATCTCAATTGTGTGTTTGTTTTTTGCGTCAATATTTACCAGCGAAATATGAATTGCACCATTTTTATCTTTTGATGCCGATGCAGAAACTGCCGGAATTGTTTGATCTTTAAACGTATATAATGGCGAATTAAAACTCAACGGTAATAATTTTGCATCCTGATGCACGTTGTACATTTGCATGACATAATACGTTGGCGTTAAAATCATTTTTGTTTTATCTGTAAGTATTACAGCCTGAAGCACGTTTACACATTGCGCTAAATTTGCCATTCGAACTCTATCAGCGTGATTGTTGAAAATGTTTAGTGTTGCTCCGGCCAAAACGGCATCTCGTATTGTATTTTGCTGATATAAAAATCCCGGATTTGTTCCTTTTTCTACATCATACCAGCCGCCCCATTCGTCTACAACCATCGCAACTTTTTTCTCCGGATCGTATTTGTCCATTACAGCGGCATGTTTTGTTACTAATTCTTCCATTTTTAAAGCCTGCTTCATGGTTTTAAAATATTCTTCTTCAGAAAAATTAACAGCATCACCTTTTTTATTCCAGTCAATTACAGAATAATGATGTACGCCAATACCACCCAGCATTTTTAACGGAATGTTTTTCATTAAAACTTCTGTCCAGTTATAATCGCTGCTATTTGCTCCTGATGCAATACGATTAATGCCGCCGCTATTATTCCAGTCCGTCATAAAAGTGGCAAACTTTCTATATTCGCCTGCGTAATATTCTGCCGTCATATTTCCTCCGCAGCCCCAGGCTTCATTTCCAATTCCCCAAAATTTAACTTTCCACGGCTCTGTTCTTCCGTTCTTTTTTCGCAAATCGCTCATAGGGCTTTTACCTCCAAAATTGGCATACTGCATCCAATCTGCAAATTCCTGAACGGTTCCGCTTCCCACATTTCCGGATAAATAAGGTTCGGCGCCAAGCACTTCACAAAGATTTAAAAAGTCGTGCGTGCCAAAACTGTTATCTTCTGTTACGCCGCCCCACCATTGGTTTACAATTGTTGGTCTTTGTTCTTTTGGTCCAATTCCGTCTTTCCAATGATAGGTATCTGCAAAACATCCGCCGGGCCATCTTAAATTTGGAATTTTTAAATCTTTCAGTGCTTTAATAACATCATTTCGCACTCCGTTTGTATTTGGAATTTTTGAGGTATCGCCAACAAAAAATCCGCCGTAAATACATCGTCCTAAGTGCTCTGCAAAATGTCCGTAAATATTTTTGTTGATAATAGGCGACGAAACATCGTCTTTTATTGTTATAACTGTGGGATCTTTTTGTGCTGACATTGTTTGTATACATAGTATAGCAAACAATATAAAAAATGGTTTTTTCATGAGGTTTTGTGGTTATTTAAATAAAGTTGGTTAGACTATTTCTTTGGTTAATTGTTATTTTATAAGTGTTTTTTCAACATTTGTAAATTTAAATAAAAAAAGATCTCAAAAACAAATTAATTTCTCAAAACAACTGGTTGCAAAAAACACATTTCGTAATTACATTTTAAACAATCTAAAAATATAGCAATTTGTAGCATTGAAAATCGTTTAAGAATAAGCCAGGAAAACATCAAAATCTTAAACATCATTATTTTCACAATAGATTACGCGTTTAAATTTTTGAAAGAAAAATAATAATTATACGAATTTTCTTTTAAAAATGTTTTTACCTTTGACCTTGATTTGAACATTAAAATGAGTAATAAACAGAACAAATCATTTTAGTTTTAGACAATTCTTAATTGTTAAAACTTTATTTTATTTGTCAATTCACCTTTATAAGTGTGCATAATACATTAATAAATTATGAAACAACTTAATAAGTTTATATATTTACCAATAAATTATTAAATATGCTAAACAGTTATAGCTCTGCCGATAAGGTTTTATTAGCAGTAGATTGTATCATTTTTGGATTTGACCACGAGGGGTTAAAAATCCTTCTCATTCAAAGAGACTTTGAACCTGAAAAGGGAAAATGGTCTTTAATTGGCGGGTTTTTAAAGCGCGATGAAGTATTAGACAATGCTGCCATTAGAATTTTGAAAACGTATACGGGTTTGAATGATATATATATGGAGCAATTATATGCTTACAGTGAAATCGATCGTGACCCGGTAGAAAGAACAATTTCGGTTTCTTATTATGCATTGATTAATATTGAAAATCATAATACTGAATTGATTCAAAATTATAATGCGCAATGGTTTAGTATTGCCGAAGCGCCGCATTTAATTTTTGACCATAACGAAATGGTTGATTACGCCATTAGAAGATTACGTTACAGAACTTCGATAAAACCAATTGGGTTTGAATTGCTGCCGGAAAAATTCACAATGCGTCAATTACTGGAATTATATGAAGCTATTTTGAGCAAAGAATTAGACAAACGAAATTTTATCAGTAAAATTAATTCTCTGGAAATTCTAAATAAGTTAGATGAAAAAGATATGCAGTCTTCCAGAAAAGGATCTTATTTATATACGTTCAACAAAGAAAAATACGAAGAAAAGTTATTGAACGATTTTATTCTGAATTTATAACGAAAAGTTTTTACCCACAGATTAAAGGATTTACACACATTTTTTTAATCATTTTAATCTTTTAATCTGTGACGATTCTATAAAAAAACAAACCCTGAAAGCTACAATCTTTCAGGGTTTTTTTCCTTCAATAAAACTACTAATTAAAAAACTAACAAATTATTTTCTTTTTAATCCACATTAATAAAAATAAGTGTAGAATTTACATTTACAAATGTATGTAAAATAATTCTATTAAAACAAATAATTATTTTTTAATTAAAAGCTTAAAGGTTTATTAAACAAAACTTGATTTGACTGTGATATTAAACACGAATTTTACGGATTTACACGAATTTGTATAGTTGTTCAGTTTGTAAAATCTGTGTTTACAACGAGTTTCGCATGATCAACGAAGATTTGTTTTCTATTTGATCTTTTATTCCTTTTAAAACCATTTCGGCCAAAATTTTCCCCATCGCTTCAAAATGGGTTGAAATTGTGGTTATTCCGTTGGCTACAATTTTTTTGAGAGGCGTTTCATTATACGAGATAATTCCAAAATCAACTCCAAGTTTCAAGTTTTTATTTCTGGCATTTTCGATTACGCGAACCAAATCCCGGTCATTCGGAATAATATAAAGATCACCCACGGTAATTTCTCTGTTGGTAAATTCTGTTATTATTTCAGATTCAAAATGATATTCGGCACAAAAATTTTCGAACCCAATTTTCATTCCCAGTGGTTCCCGAAATCCGGGAAAAATCAAAATCAGTTTTTTGTATTTATTTAATCTGGATTTTCCTTTTTGTAAACCTTCAAAAATATCTTTTTGGTGGTTTTGATAAATTGCAGGATATATTTTTAAATCAGGATTGGTTTGATCGAGTATAATTACGTCACCTACTGGTAGGGTTTTTATCGAATAAACTATATCGATTAAGTTTGTGGGCATAATAATGTATTTTGTGTAATTTCCGATGCTGTCATTTATCAGCTTTTGGAAAACCTGAACGTTAAAATGATGAAAGAAAATATCGACCTGAACATTTTTTCCGATATGCTTTAAAAACGAATTATAAATATCTTCCTTGAAAATATTTAATTCATCAAAAAGTAAAAAAATCTTTTGTTTTATAGTGATTTCAACGCTTTTAACGTAATATCCTTTTCCGGAATGGCATAAATAATTCCTCTTTTTTTGAGTTCATCATAACCTTGTAAAACGGTATCGCGAGACAAATTAAAAGCGAGACAAACTTTATTTACAGATGGAAGCCGGTCTCCTTTTATCAATTGTTCGTCTTCGATTGCTTTTTCAATTGAAAGAATAATCTGTTTATATTTTGGCAATCCAAGATTGTTTTGAATGGAAATTATATTCATGGAAACAGAATTTTTTGGCAATATACAAAAAACTGGTAGGTACTGGTATGTATAATTTTAAAATGTTTCTATTTTTGGATTTCATTTTTAGTAATTTTTTTATGAAATTAAAACACATATCACATTTAATAGATATATCTTCCGCTAAATTGTTTGGTTTAATGCCAGATGGAGAGAAGATTTATTCTTTTGAATTATCCAACGAAAAAGGAATGAAAGTACAGATCATCAATTATGGTGCAACGGTTACTTCCTTACAAATTCCTCTTGAAAACGGAAAACTCGTTGATGTTGTTTTAGGTTTCGACAATTTAGATGCGTATCTGCAATCTTACAATTTGCCAAGCGCTCCTTATTTTGGAACTACTGTTGGGCGATATGCCGGAAGAATCAATAAAGGAATTTTTACTTTAAATGATAAAAAATTTCAATTAGCCGGTAATAACAACGGTAATACTTTACACGGCGGAAATATTGGTTTTGGAAAAAAAGTATGGTTTGTTACCGCATTCACTCAAGGTAAAAACCCATCGATAACTTTTAGTTTGTTAAGTGAAAATTTAGACGAAAATTTTCCGGGAGAATTACACGCCGATTTAACGTATACACTAACGGAAGAAAACGAATTACAATTAGAATATAATGCTACAACGACTGAAGATACGGTTATAAACCTGACGCATCATAGTTATTTTAACCTCAACGGTCATGATTCTACCGTTCTGGATCAGGAAATGTTTGTCAATTCTGATAAAATTTTAGAGACAGACGACGAAAATATTCCATCAGGAAAATTCACGAATCTTGCGAATCATGCTTTTGATTTCAGTTCGCCAAAAAATTGTCCTGCTGTAATTGATAATTCATTTGTGGTTGAATCTAAAAATGAAATTGCTGCGACTTTATTGAGCACAAAAAACAATTTGCAACTAAACGTTTATACAGATCAGCCAAGTGTGCATGTCTATGTAGGCGGAAATTGTTTTGACATTTTAAAAGGAAAGGAAAATGCGGCTTATCACCCGTCAAGCGGAATTTGTTTTGAAACGCAAAATTTTCCTGACGCACCAAATCATGCTCATTTTCCAAATTCGGTTTTGAAAAAAGGAGAACAATACCACCAAAAAACAGTTTATCAGTTTCAAACCATAAACTATAAATTATAAAAAACAACATTTAGTTATTACCCCAATGAATGACATTTTAATACAAAACACAACCGCATTTTTTGAGCAATCTTTTGGATCTGTTCCTCAAAAAGTGGTGCTTTCTCCCGGCCGAATTAATATTATTGGAGAACACGTAGATTATAACGACGGTTATGTTTTGCCTGCTGCGATCGACAAAATAATTTGTTTCGCATTTGAAAAAAGCAATTCTTCAAAATCAAAAATAATTGCGATCGATTTAAAAGAAGAATTTGAAATTGATTTAACTCAGGAAGTTACATTAAGTGATGTTGTCTGGACGAATTATATTCGCGGTGTTATTAAACAATTGCAGGATAATGGTTTTTCGTTTGAAGGTTTTAATTGTGTTTTTAGCAGTAATATTCCGGTTGGTTCCGGATTATCGTCTTCTGCAGCTTTAGAATGCGGGATGCTTTTTGGTATTGCTGCTCTTTTTAATCTTACGATTAATAAGGTTGATATTGCGTTAATGGGGCAAAAAGCTGAACATTGGGTTGGTATTAATTGTGGTATTATGGATCAGTTTTCGAGTGTTCACGGACTTGAAAATAAGGTTATAAAATTAGATTGCAATACGCTTGAATTTGAATATCACGATGCAAATTTCAAAGATTATTCTTTGGTTTTATTCGACAGTAATGTAAAACATTCGCTTTTTACATCTGAATATAATACAAGAAGAATGGAGTGTGAAGAAGGATTATCGATTATCAAAAATCATTTTCCGGAGGTAAAAAGTTTCAGGGATTGTACGGAAGAACAAATTTTGAGTATTCGTGATAAAATGAATGAAACGGTTTTTAAAAGGGTTCATTTTGTAGTAAAAGAAATTGGTCGTGTAACGAAGGCTTGCGAGGCTTTGGATAATGGAAATATAGAACTTTTAGGACAATTGCTTTTTGAGACCCATTATGGTTTGTCTCAGGAATATGCAGTGAGTTGCGAGGAGCTGGATATGCTTGTAGATACCGCAAAAGCAGATGATAATGTAATTGGTTCGCGATTAATGGGTGGTGGTTTTGGAGGCTGTACCATAAATTTAATTAAAAAAGGTCACGAAAATGAGGTGAAAAATAAGTTTGCAAATCTTTATTTAGATATATTTGGTATCGAACTAAAATTTTACGATGTAAAAATCGCAAACGGAACAACACTACTTTAATACGACAACAATTACAATGAAAAATTTTGACATTAACGAAGACCCGCACAGACGTTACAACCCATTAATTAATGAATGGGTTCTAGTATCACCTCATCGCGCCAAACGTCCGTGGCAAGGACAAAACGAAACCGTTTTAACTGAAACATTGCCAAAATACGATTCTACCTGTTATTTATGCCCGGGAAATGTTCGTGCAAACGGAGTAAACAATCCGGATTATAAGGACAGTTTTGTTTTTGAAAATGATTTTGCAGCCATGAAACAGGACGAAATTATTTTTGAAGAAGATATTAAACACACTTTTTTTAAAGCACAACCGGAACGTGGAATTTCGAGAGTGGTTTGTTTTTCGCCAAGACACGATCTTACTTTGCCTGAAATGACTATTGATGAAATCGAAAACATCATTAAAACATGGCAAAAAGAATATACTGATTTAGGAAATATTAAATACATCAATTACGTTCAGATTTTTGAAAATAAAGGAAGTGTTATGGGTTGCAGCAACCCGCATCCGCATGGACAAATCTGGGCACAATCATCATTGCCAACTCAGGTTGAAAAAACGCATAACAGCCTAAAAGCCTACTACGATAAAAACCAAAAAACATTACTGGCAGATTATCTTCATGCCGAATTAAGATCCGGAGAACGCATTGTAATCGAAAACGAACACTTTGTAGCTTTGGTTCCGTTTTGGGCAATATGGCCTTATGAAACGATGATTATCAGCAAAAGGGCTTTTGGAAAAATCACTGATTTTACTCCGGAAGAAACGCTTGCTTATGCCAAAACATTGAAAGAGTTAACGACAAAATACGATAATTTATTCAATACTTCTTTTCCGTATTCGTCAGGAATTCATCAGGCGCCAACAGATGGTTTAGAACATCCGGGATGGCATTTTCACATGCATTTTTATCCGCCGTTATTGCGATCTGCAAGTGTAAAAAAATTCATGGTGGGTTACGAAATGCTGGGCGAATCGCAACGAGATATTTCACCTGAAAAGAGCGCAGAAGTTTTAAGAGAATTATCAACTGTACATTATAAAAACAAAGAAAAAAGTAAAGTATAAGTATAACAAAAAGAAAATAATCTTAACACAATTACGCTTTATATAAATGTAAAAAACACATTTGCATGAGTTTGATATTAAGATTTTTATCTGAGTTTTTGCTCTCTTTTTTATAAAAATAAAAACAATAAATAAACCGGTTTTAGAAAGTACTGCTTTTTAAAACAAAAAATTAAACAAACAATCACCCTATACTAATTTTTAAAATACTAACAATGAACCAGAACCTTGCTTTCGCAGATTATGCGGTTTTTATTATCTACTTTATCGTAGTGGCATCCTACGGTTATACAATTTACCACAAACGTAAAAAAGACGAACAAGATGCTAAAGCTTACTTTTTGGCCGAAGGAAATTTAACCTGGTGGGCAATTGGAGCATCTTTAATCGCCTCAAATATTTCGGCAGAACAATTCATCGGAATGAGCGGTGAAGGTTTCTTTTTAGGAATTGCCGTTGCTGCCTACGAATGGATTGCTGCTATTGCTTTGATAATTGTAGCCGTTTGGTTTATTCCTGTTTATCTTAAAAATAAGATTTACACAATGCCTCAATTCTTAAAAACACGTTATAACGAATCGACTGCATTGATTATGGCCGTTTTCTGGTTGTTTTTATATGTATTTGTAAACTTAACTTCGATCTTATATTTAGGTGCTGTTGCGATTAACGGTCTTGCCGGAGGAGAATATCTTCATGTTATTATGGTAGGATTAGCAGTTTTTGCCTTGTTTATTTCTTTGGGAGGAATGAAAGTTGTAGCTTATACTGATGTTATTCAGGTTGCTGTTTTAATCATTGGTGGTTTAGTAACTTCATACATTGCATTAACAACTGTAGGACAATATTTTGGCGTAGGCGAAAATGCTATTGCCGGTTTCAAGGTTTTAATGAGAGAAGCTCCGGAACATTTCAAAATGATTATTCCAAAACCAACTGCGACTTCATCTCAACTTGATATTGATAAATACTTAACTTTTCCTGGTTTGCTATCTTACCTTGCCGGAATCTGGATTATCAACTTAAACTACTGGGGTTGTAACCAATATATTACTCAAAGAGCTTTGGGCGCTGATTTGCAAACTGCCCGTACAGGTATTTTATTTGCAGGTTTCTTAAAATTATTAATGCCTTTAATCGTAATGCTTCCTGGTATTGCTGCTTATGTTTTATACCAAAACGGACATTTACCTCAATTAGTTGGAGGAAAAGATGGCGCTTATTCTGCTGTATTAACGTTCTTGCCAACCGGTTTAAAAGGACTTTCGGTTGCTGCATTAACGGCTGCAATTGTAGCTTCGTTAGCCGGAAAAGTAAACAGTATTTCTACGATTTATACTTTAGATATTCATAAAAAATATATTCAAAAAGACGCTGGTGAAAAACAACAGGTAAACATTGGTCGAATTGCTGTTTTTGCTGCAATGCTTTTAGCTGTTTTATTTACATGGAATGACGTTCTTGGTATTGGCGGTGTTGGTGGATTCACCTACATTCAAAAATATACCGGTTTTATTAGCCCTGGAGTATTTGCTATGTTTATTCTGGGTATGTTCTGGAAAAGAACAACAGGAGCGGCTGCTATTGTTGGGGTAATTTTAGGATTTTTATTATCTGTTTTATTCAACGAATATGCACCTGCTTTATTTGGAAACGAAACTTTATTATACACAGCTTATAACAACGGTAAAGGCGGATTCGAAATTCCGTTCCATATTTGTATGGGATTATCATTCTTCTTTACAACATTAGCGATGGTTGCTATCAGTTTTGCCGGTCCAAAAATTAATCCAAAAGCTTTTGAATTAGATACAGAAATGTTTAAAGTAAAACCTCAAACAACTGTTTTAATCGTAATCACCGTATTGGCAATTATTGCGCTTTACGTTAAATTCTGGTAGTATAATTTTTTACTATATTATTTTTGAAGAATAAAAGACTGTCTGCAAATGACAGTCTTTTTTTTGTAAATTAATGCATTCAGAAAAACAACAATCCAACTTTCTATCTACATAGTATGACCACACAAAAAATTTGTTTAGCCTTAGATTTAAAAGACGATCCTGCTTTAATTAGCGAATATACAACACTCCATAAAAACGTTTGGCCAGAGATTATTGAAAGCATCAAAAGCAGCGGAATTTCTGTTTTGGATATTTATTGTACCGGCAACAGATTGTTTATGATTATTGAAGCTGATGCTTATTTTTCATTCGAAAAAAAATCAAAATCAGATGCTGAAAACCCAAAAGTTCAGGAATGGGAAACCTTAATGTGGAAATTTCAACAAGCTTTGCCCTGGGCAAAAGAAGGCGAAAAATGGGTTTTAATGGAAAGGATTTTTGAGTTGTAGATTCTATTCTTATTCTCATTTCTAAAATTTAAAAAAGCCGAATCTTAATAAGATTCGGCTTCTTTAAATTTTAATGCCTTACAGTATTTTGCAGCTAACATTAAATTAGCTGCAAAAAAGTTTATTTTTCAAGTTTATCTTGATTATTTAATGGTTTAGGACCTTCCGGACCATCTATCCATTTTGAAAGTTTTACAAAACACTTTTTATCTTTTATTTTATAAAAAAAGCAATTATTCAATTACTTATCATCTACAACTTTTAAAAGTCTTATAACGCAATTCTTATCTTTATTGTTAGAATCTTTATAAACTAATACAATTAGTCGCTTATCAATATGATTAATTGTATAATCTCGATTTCCCCATGTTAAGATAGAGTCATTTTTTATTGACCATGTTTCAGCAGCAAGAGATTCTCCTTCAACTAAAGCATAACCCTTAGTTGCACCAAGTGAATATTGATGTGATAAACCTTTATCATCAAACTTAAAATTTATCGATCCTAAGCCCCCATTTGGATGACATTCATCGTTATATTGCCAATAGTAATCTTTGGAAGAAATAAAAATACCTTTCAATTTATTTTTTTTATTACATGAAATAAAAGTCATGAACAAAAAAAACAGAACGACAATTCGTTTAATTTTTTTCATATTTATGATTTATTAAAAAGCACAGCTCTCACTGTGCTTTTATTTAATTTAAATCTTATAGCTTTAATTGATTAATTTACCATCGACGACTTTAAGGAAACTTATTTTACATTTTTGTTTTTTGTCAATTGGATGGTAACGACTTAAAATAATTATTGTAGCATCAATATGTTCAATTTTATAATCCATATCATCCCATGATAAGATAGAGTCGTTTTTTATAAACCATTTTTTAGGAGCTAGAGACTCACCCTCAACTGAATGATAACTTTTTTCTACACTAAAGCCATACTGATGAGACAAACCATCTTTATCAAATTTAAAATTGATAGAATGTCCAAAAGCTCCCTGACATTCACTGTTGAATTGCCAATAATAATTTTCAGAGGTAATAAAAATATCCTCTATCTTATTTTTTCTTGTACATGATATTGACAATACCAATAGGAATACTAATAAAAATTTATATTTTTTCATGTTTATCTTGATTATTTAATGGTTTAGGACCTTCTGGACCATCTATCCATTTTGAAAGTTTTACAAAACACTTTTTATCTTTAAATTCTGGATTATAGTATGAAAGTAAAATTTCTTTGTTAGTAATTTTTTCTATTTTGTACTCTAAATCGTCAAATACAAAAGTTGAATCATTTTTTATTGACCAAAGAGCAGAACCATTTCGCAAAGTTCCATTTTTATCATACAAAGTAAATCCATCATTAATATGCAAAAAATATTGATTGCTGCTTCCATCTTTATTATAACGAAAGTAAATACCTTTAGTGTTCCAGCAATAGTCTCTATATTGCCAATATTCATTTTTATTAGTCATAAATATGGATTCAATTTTACTTTTTTTGCTGCATGAAATACATAGTACAATAAAAAATACCATTATTAGTTTAGTTTTATACATCGATTTTTTCATATTTTATAGAATCAGATATTACATTTTTATATTGTACTCGTAAACTTAAATTTGCTTTGGTAATTATACCAATGGGTTTTAGAATTTGCACTCCTGCATTGTTCTTATTAAATGAATCAATTTTTGCTAAAATGTCGCTGAGCGAGATATTAGCATCGGTTGCCATATTTAATAAATATTTAGCAAAAGAACCTGCAATATCTTTTTTAAAATCATCAGTAGTATTATTAAAGGTATAATCATTTGCTGCTTTAACGTAGACATCTGCGTGCGTAGAAATATCAGTTTTAAATCCTGATTTTCTATTATCCTCAACATGAAAAATCTCATGTTTAATAACACTTTTAAAGTTATTAATATTATTCAAAAAAGGACTTAACCCACCATTACTATTAAAAATAATTGTACTAACTTTTCGAGTCCATGCAGGATTTTTTGAAGATAATACATCTCCTTTCTCCACATTAATCAAAATGTCTTTTCCGCTACCTCCGAGACTTTTTGCTATAATCGCTGCTAGATTTTTTACCCTTTGCAAAACACTTGGCGAATTTACATCTGCCTCTGAGACTAAGGTATAAATATTTCCTTTATCTGCCTTTATTTTAACGACACCATTGGTAATAATGTAGTCTCCGTTGCTTACGGCATTCAGGGCATTTTCATACGATTGTGGTGTATCTACAGGCATATCCATTCCGCCAATAATCAAATCTTCGTTATCATTAACGGGCAAGACAAATTCTATCTTCATAATGTTATCAACAAAAACCACATTTGCCATTACAGTCTTCAAATTACCATCTGTACTATGCTGTGAACCTTCATACTCTGATGTTTCGGCATCCTGAGGTGATAAACTGGCTATAGCAATTGGCGAATTCGAAAATACTTCGACGGTTAATTTGGTATAAATATCAATTCCGTTCTCATCTTTTTGAGGATCAGAAAAGGTTATGGTTCCCACTACAACTCCGTTTATAACTAAATTCGAAACATATTTGTTCGCACTATTACTTGTGTCACGCAGCACTTTTACCGCCTGGGTATGTGTTTGCCCGGGTTTTACTGCTTTTGTCAAAGTAATTAAAGAACTCGTTTGTCGATTTACAGCATTACTAAAGCCACCACCGGAGCTTGCCTGCCCCGGATTGGTAGGGTAATTAGTATTTTCATCGTTGTTCGGGTTATCACTATGCGGGGTAGAATCTTTACCAAGATTGTCCCAATCATAATCATATGCAAAATCCGGTGGAGCCTCGTGTTCATTTTTTGGCGGAATATCCAGATTATCTAATTCATTCAATCCGTGAAAATCAAATGGAACCTCACCGCCTTCAGGAGGTTGTGCCGTTAGTGTACTGCTAAAAATAAACAATACAAACAGTAACAATATGGTACTGCCTTGTTTTAAATTTTTTATCATGGCTTATTTTTTTATTATGGTTCTGGTGTGTACCTTACTATTTTCCTGCACTTGTACAATGTAAAAGCCTTTGGATAAATTTGCTGTATCTACTGTAAAGGACTGGTTTCCCGCTTCAAGATTTGTTACCGCAACTTTTTGTGTTTGTGCCGTGGCTACGCTAATAAGATTAAGCTGTACTTGGGCAGGTTCTTTTAAATCAAAGGCAATATATAACTGCTCATTAAACGGCACAGGATATACCTTAATAAACTCTGCTTTTTGCGATGCTAATGCTAAAAGCAGTGCTTCGTCCTGAGCAGAAACGGTATTGTTTTTTGGTCTCAAAACCAATGTTACAGGCATTCCCGGTTCACGCCAGTTATCAATAAAACTATCTATGTCTGCTAATAAATACGGTACATTGTTATGGGTTTTCAGCGTTAGGTTCATTCCTAAAATTTCAAAATTGAGCTTTTCGTTTTTAAAATCATGCGGATATAACTGATCCAGTTTAAACTTTAAATCGTTAACAAACAAAACATTGTCTTTAAGCAAAGCCGTATTTTCAAAAGTTTTGCCTTCAAAAATTATTTTAGTGTGTAAATCGCCTTGTTCATTTTTACTTAAACTTATGTCTATAGGCAAAATGCGCTGCGGTGTAGTTCCTGACCAGTCGTATTCTACAAAACGTCCTGTCCATTCGCCTACAATGTTTTTTTGTTTGATATTTTGGTGTAGCGCTTCTCCCGAAACCACAATTTCCCTGCTGTCAGCAATTAGTTCAGGATCAATTTTTTTATCTCCTTTATTGGCTTCATGAATGGCATTTTCTGCCTGATTTAAAACCAGATCTCGTTTTTCTGTTTTTAGGTTTCTTAAAAAAGCGACACTGTTAGGCGTTTTATTTCCGTAGAAACATTCCAGAGCTTTCTCTGTATCCTGAGGCACACCGTATCCTAAATAATAGCAAACTCCCAACCAGTGTTTTGCCATTTCATAGTCGCTTTTTTTATACCATTCTGTTGCCAGTTTGTAATTTTGCGGTACACCAAAACCTTTCATGTACATATAGCCTAATAAGTAAGTGGCCCGGGCATTTTTTTGATCAATAGCCTTATGAAACCATTCAATAGCCTTGTTTAAATCTATTTTACAGCCATATCCGTGGAGATATAAAACCGCCAAATTGTTTTGGGCTATCGCGTTGCCACTTTTGGCTGCATTTTCGATATAGGTAAATCCTTTGGCTTCATCTTTTTCTGTACCCATGCCGTACACATACATAAGTCCCACATAGTTTTGAGCCATTGGATCTCCGGACTCTGCGCACGATGAAATGTCCTGAAATAGCTGACTGTAATTTTTATAAAGTTTATTACTGTCTAAAATTTGTTTAGCTTTTGCTAATTTGACTGTGCAGTCAACCTGCGCTACAGCTCCCAGAGCTGTGAACAGGAAAATAAGGGTATACATCTTTTTCATATTCTTTTTTTTGGCTAATAGTTAGTATTCGTATTGATTGTGGCATTTAGTTCATATCAGTTCCATTGGAAACTGTTTGTATTTCCTTCCCCTCCTTCAGAAGCTTTTATATTATATTCTTTGCACATTTTTTTTAAATCTTTTTCAAAATTGAATCTCAGAATTCCGAGTTTTGGTTTTTGCAGTGTTTTATCATAACTGTAATACGCTGATGTTACGAGCTGATGTAAGTGATAATGATACACCAAACCGGAAAGTTTCTTTTTCTGATCATCGTTTAGATTGTCATTACTAGCAATTATTTGCCTAAACTCTAATCTGGCGCTCTCGTTCGCTTCTGTCCTGTAATCTGCCATAGCAAACTCACAGTATTCTTTATAAGTCAGGAAACCGCTTATTTTTTTAGCGTAATAATTTCTGGCATTGTTAATTTTAAAATTGTAAAGTGTTCCCGGATCCTGAATACTATACGGCGCAGATGCCTGTTTCTTTTTTGTATCTAAATCTTTTAGCACCTTATTTCTTTCTTCAATTATTTTAAGCAGTTCAGTCATTTTAGTATCTGTTAAACCCGCTCGTTTGGCACTTTCATAAAAATTTTGCTGTATGGCAGATTCGGTTAAATTTTCTTTTTCATCCTGAATGTTCATTCCTTTCGATTCTGGATTTTGTGCATAAAGTCCCGTCATAAAAAAGAAGATGGCGAAAACGGGAGCGATTAGTTTTTTCATATTAAAAAATTTTAATTATTTATAATGCGGTACAATTAGTACCATTCTATTTGTTTTGTTTGGGAATTAATTCTAAAAATGCGCTCGTAACCATTACTTTTTGGGCATAACACTAAAAACAATCCGTTGTCCGGTATTTTAGAAAATCTGATAAAATCATTTTGTGCTTTGGCTTCCTCGATTTTTTTCCAGCCATTGTCCCAGACATAGAGTTTAAAAATTTCATTTTCGAATACTTCAAATGAATTAAAATCAAGTGTTGGTCCTTTTATGGTTTTATCACGGCTTATGTTGTACGAAAAAGTTTTTGAATAATCAGGACGCAGCAATTGCTGTTTTTTATCCTGATCTAAAAAAATTGGATAATGAGCATAATTCATTTTTTGTGTGTTTGAATTATAGAAGCTCGGTAAATACACTATTTTAGTACCTGCGTTTTCAAATTCAATAGTGTTATTGACTCTTTTTCCCCAATCAATTACATTCCATTTAGTGAGATTAAATACATTGAGATAACCAATAGTATCTTTGTTTGCAGCTGCAACCGGACAAATTATTTTTGCTGTAGGAACATATTCTGCCGTTACATCGAGAATATTTTTCTCTCTCAAAAAACCTTTTGGTATTGATAACGTGTCCTGCAAAAAAGCCAGCGTATTTTTCTGGATAGAATAGGTTTTTCTAAAAACTTTTGCTAGGCGTTTTTCGGTTGCGTTATAAGCATAAGGCAGACCTTTAGGATTACCAAAACAGTTTCCGTTAAACGGAATATGTTTTCCGTTTTCATCAATTACAGTATCCCAAAAATGTCTTTTGGAAGATGCTCCATAAAAAGGCGTAAAATCAAAAGTTATGGCAAGACCTACAGATCTGCAGGCGAGCAAGGTTAAGTTCGCAAGATCGTTGCAGGCGCCTTCACGTCTAAAAAGCAATTGTGCAGGACTCAAATAAGCAATTGGATCCGGGCGGCTATCTAAAAATCTAAAATTTTTGAGAGCCAAAATTGTTTGAGTGGCTACATCTACAGGATCTTCTTTGTTAGTAACCGTATTAACAGCACCGGAAACAAGAACGCTATAATCCTCACGCCAGTCTTCTAAAGGTTCTGTTAAACTTCTGTAAGGTAAAATGTATTCGCAAAAAGTTTTAAAATCGTAGGATTTCGACCACGGATTATTTTTCCATACATGAAAAGCCAGATTAATATTCTTAATTAATAACTCGGGAGTTATCAGATTAACATCCATTATTTTATAAACTTTCGGAGTAATCTGTATACTGTCCTGTAGTTTTTTAAAAGCTTTTACAGCAATTTCCAGATTAGGATAATTGAATTCATTAAAATCAATTATTGCATCACTTTTGTCTACCCAATTATAGTTTTCGCTATAATGAATATCCATATTTGAAATTAAAAACCGCGCAGCTTCCTGCTTTTCTGAGTCGAATTGATAATGGTTTAAAACGGTTTTCTCTAAATTAACTTTCAAAACATCAAATTGCGAAATCGATTGCGAGAAAAAAGTATAAGAAACCAGCAAAAAAGTAATTGTAAATATCTTTATCATTTTATATAAGTTAAAGATTACAATTTTATACTAAAAAAGTAAGAAAAAAAATAAAAAATGTTAAATTTACGCGGCTTTCTTAGGATTTAATCTCGAATACAATATGAAAATTCAAAAAATAACTTGTTACCTGTTGATTTTACTAGCATTATCACTATTTAGCTGTAAGATTGAATTGTTGCCATTTTTGAAAGGAAAATATATTTATTGGCTAATTGCAAGTACATTTGGAAGCCTTTTTCTGTTGGTAAACCTTCAAAAACAGCCATATAAGTTAAACTACTTTGACATTATTGTCTTAATTCTTACCTCTATAGGTTTATTAAACTTCATTTATCTGTCTAACGCAACAATTTATAATGTAACTATTTGGTATTATTTCGGCTATCTTATGCTATATATTACGTTGAGACAAAAACTTTTTGGCAAAGAAGTCATTCAAAAAAATCTACGCTTTGTACTTTATTTTATAAGTATAACAGCTCTTTTAAATGTCATTATTGCTGTTTTACAGAATATTTATATTCTTCATTCGTCAAATGAATATTTTAGTTCAACCGGATTATTTTTTTCGCCAAATCAATTAGGGATTTATCTTGCTCTTGGCTTGATAAGTACTTTTGAAATACTTAGAAATGCTACCAAAAAAAGTATCAGAATCATTTTATGCATTACGCTTATTGTTCTGTTGTATGGTTTGTATTTGTCTGAATGCAGAGGCGCTTATTTAGGAGTAAGTGCCGCTATTTTATTTCGCTTGTATATAGTAAGACAAAAAATAAAAAACTATTCTAAACCAAAATTATCTGCGGCTATCTTACTTATAACTTTGGCGCTATTTTTAATAATTGGAAACACCAATTCGGTAAAATCAGAGTCAGTTTCAGGCAGAATGTTCATCATAAAACAAACATTTGAACAAATTATGAAAAATCCTTTAGCGGGTTATGGAATTGATTCGTTTTCATTAAAATATAATGCAGCCAAAGCGAACTATTTTGCAACAGAAAGACCGTGGAATGAAATTAAAAATGCAAGCTATATTTATAGTGCCAATAACGATTTTATTGAATTAGCTTTTGAATTTGGTATATTATGGATGCTTATTTTTACTTATCTTATAATCAGGTTGCTTTCTTATTCACTTCAAAGCACGGAAACGCAAACATGTGCACTAATTTTAATTTGCCTCCTGTTTTTCGCATTGACAAATAGCATATTGTCAGTTCCTCTTTTTCTTATTATTGGCTGTTATTGCTTTGTAAATATTATTAATTTGATTGACAATAAACCAATTTATACCTTTAATAATTATGTTTTTTTTCAAATAGGAATTGTCGTAATTCCATGTTTGTTTTTAGCAATTATTTTTTTAAGACTAAATGCAGAATATAAGTTACTAGATTATTATAATGGAAAACGACATTTTACAAGCTTAAAAAATATTGAAAGCTACATAACGCGAATTGATGCAAAAGGAGAAGAATTTTTTATGACTGGTGGAGTTTTACTAAAAAATAAATATCCATCAGAAGGTATTCATTATTTAGCAAAAGGTTTCGAATATTCAGGGAAACCAAGTTTGGGAAAAATTTTAGCCGGATTTTATCAAAAACAAGGGAAATACAATGAAGCGGAAAAAATTTATTTATACAATATGAATGTTGAGCCCTTTAGGTATGATGCTAATATGGATTTGTTTAGATTATATGTTAAAACAAATCATGAAGCAAAAGCCAGGGAAATGGCTTTTAGAATTATCCATTTACCAATCAAAATTCCATCTGAGAAAATTAATGACTACAAAAAAGAAGCAATACTTTATTTAAGAAAAACTAAAAAATGAATCTCATTTTATATAAAACAAAAAAAAGAGCCGACAATACTTTTCGCGTTTTTTATAAATGAATTTTATTCGTTCCAGAAATAACCATAACCTGAAAAAACCGAACATATTTTAAACTTAAACCTCAAAATTATTTAAAATGTATACAAAATATAATTAACTGATTTACAACATTTAAGAGTGTGTTTATTAAATTTTCAAACGATTTCTTACTTTTTTAAGATGTTTTTCTCTTTATTTGTAAATAAATTAATACAAAAAAATAAACTCAATAGTCGCTATGGAAATAATCATCAAACTTTCTCAATTTTTATTGAGTTTATCGTTGCTTATAATATTACATGAACTAGGACATTTTATTCCTGCAAAATTATTTAAAACAAGAGTTGAAAAATTTTACTTATTTTTTGATGTTAAATATTCTCTGTTAAAAAAGAAAATTGGCGAAACTGAATATGGAATTGGCTGGTTACCACTTGGTGGTTATGTAAAAATTTCAGGAATGATCGACGAAAGTATGGACAAAGAACAAATGGTTTTGCCTGCCAAGTCTTGGGAATTTCGCTCTAAACCAGCTTGGCAACGTTTAATTATTATGTTAGGTGGCGTGACAGTCAATTTTATTTTAGCTTTTATCATTTATATTGGAATGGCTTTTACATATGGCGATTCCTATCTTGCAAATGCCGATCTCAAAGATGGCCTTCTAATTGAGAATGAAGTAATGATTGCGGCTGGATTTAAAACTGGAGATAAAATCCTATCAATAGATGATGAAAAAATTAAAAAGTTCAACACAGATATGATCATGAAAATCATGATGTCTAAAAAAGTGCTTATTGAAAGAAATGGTATTCAAAAAGAAATTAAAATGCCAATTGATTTTGTAGATCAATTATCAAAAACAGATAAAAAAAAGCCTGTAATATCAATTAGGGTACCATCTACAGTTTCTGAAGTTGACCCTAATTCAATAAACAAGGAATTAAAGCCAAAAGATGTTTTTATATCTTTAAATGGTCAAGAGTCAAGGTATCTATACGAAGTAGAAGCGATATTAGAAAAAAATAAAAACAAAAGCATAACGGTCACTTTAATTAGAAATGGGGAAGAAAAACAAATTCCGATTATTGTTTCTAACGAAGGAAAAATAGGAGTTCAATTTGAATTTTACAAAAATAAAAAACAAGAATTCAATTTTTCGGAATCTATCTTTGCAGGACTTCAAAAAGGAAAAGAGCAATTAGTAAGCTATGGCAATCAACTCAAAATGATTTTTAGTCCTGAAACAAAATTGTATAAACAAGTTGGTGGATTTGCAGCTATTTATAAAATTTTCCCTAGTGTATGGAACTGGGAAACGTTTTGGAGTAACACAGCTCTTTTATCTATTATGCTTGGAGTAATGAACCTGTTACCTATTCCTGCACTCGATGGAGGTCACGTAATGTTTTTACTTTACGAAATAATAAGTGGTAAAAAACCTAGTGACAAATTCCTGGAAAACGCTCAAATTATTGGTTTTGTATTACTTATTGCCCTACTTCTATTTGCGAATGGAAATGATATTTATAAGGCATTCAAATAGTTCATAACGGGAATAATATTCTTAGTATATAATTTTATAAAAAAGCGCAAAGTCTAAATAGACGTTTGCGCTTTTTTTTACTTAGAACCTTCGTTTTCTTTTTCTTCCTTCTGCATATTCAGTAAATAGGCCATATTCTTAATTACGTGATCATGTTTTTTTACAAACGGGTTTTCTTCGTTCCAAACATAACCTGCGAGAACCGAACAAATTTTTTCTTTTACTTCCGGATTTTCCGGTTGGTGAAAAAATAAAGTTTGTAAATTTCCGGTATACCATTCTTTCACGTAAGTGGTAAAAACAGCAATTCCGCTTTTCATATATTCTGTAAATTCAGTTTCCCAATCTACAGCAATTCCCTGCGATTCTTTAATATATAATTTCGCTGCCAGCATTCCGGATTCTGTCGCGAAAGCAACTCCCGAAGAAAAAACAGGATCTAAAAATTCAGAACTATTTCCCGTTAAGGCAAAACCATCGCCATACATTCTTTTTACCGCTCTTGAATAATTTTCTAATTTCACGGGTTCAAACAAAAACTCTGTTCCTTTAAATCTTTTAATATAATAATCCGACTTTTGAATTGCGTTTCTCAAAGCTTCGGAATTATCTTTATTTTCTGAAAGTGAATTGATAAAATCTGTTGGACCAACAACGCCCAAACTTGTATTTCCGTTAGAAAATGGAATTACCCATAACCAAACTTCGGTCTCCAGAATATCAAACGAAATTTGAGTTCCTTCTTCGCCTTCTTCTCTGTTAATATCTTTTACATGCGTAAAAATCGAAGAATGCGGATCTAGTTTTGATGGCGTATCAAGATCTAAAAGTCTTGGTAAAACGCGTCCGTATCCGCTGGAATCAATAATAAATTTAGCGTGAATTTCTTTTAGGTTTCCGTCTTTATCTTTTACGATTGTTTTCGAATTTTTTCCTTCAAAGGAAACTTCCAAAACTTCCGATTCAAATTCAAGATCGATTCCTTTTCTAACAACTTCCTGCGCCATTGTGTTGTCAAAATCAGCTCTTGGAACCTGCCATGTCCAATCCCAGCCTTCTCCAAATTTTTGACTAAAATCAAAAACACAAATTTCTTCGCCTCTGATAAAACGTGCGCCCAGTTTTTTCTCGAAATTCATCGCATTAAGGCTGTCCAAAAGTCCTGCTTCATCAAAATGATCCATAACTCTTGGGATAAGGCTTTCGCCAACAACAAGCCTTGGAAACTTTGTTTTTTCTACAACTTTTACCTTAATATTGTTTTTATGAAGATAAGATGCCGAAACACATCCGGATGGTCCTGCACCTATTACTAAAACATCAACAAACTCCTTTATCATATTAAAAATGTTATCAATTATTAACCTACATTTGCCATCATCAAAATAACTACATTTATTTTGATAAATAAAATTAAATTAGCGCAACCAAAAACAATTTAATGAACACAATTAATGAATATTTAAGTTTAGCAGAATTCGAATCCATAATATTTGGAAATAACAAAGTTGTTGTGAGCGACGTTGTTTTAAATCGAGTTAATGAAAGCTTTAATTTCCTAAAAGAATTTTCAGGAAATAAAGTTATTTATGGCGTAAATACTGGTTTTGGCCCAATGGCTCAATACCGAATTAAAGAATCTGACCAGATTCAATTACAATACAATTTAATTAGAAGCCACTCTTCGGGAACAGGAAAACCATTAAGCCCTGTTTGTGCAAAAGCAGCAATTTTGGCCCGATTAAATACCTTGTCATTAGGTAATTCTGGAGTTCATCCTTCTGTAATTCATTTAATGGCTGAGTTGATTAACAGAGATATTACTCCGTTAATTTTTGAACACGGCGGCGTTGGAGCCAGCGGTGATTTAGTACAATTATCACACTTAGCTTTAGTTTTAATTGGCGAAGGCGAAGTTTTTTATAAAGGTGACAGAAGACCAACTCAGGAAGTTTTTGAAATTGAAGGTTTAAAACCAATTCAGGTAGAAATCAGAGAAGGTCTGGCTTTAATAAACGGAACATCTGTAATGACCGGAATTGGAGTTGTAAATGTTCATCATGCAAATAAATTATTAGACTGGTCATTAAAAGCTTCTTGCGCCATAAACGAATTGGTTCAGGCTTATGATGATCACTTTTCTGAAGAATTAAACCAAACAAAACGTCATAAAGGACAACAGGAAGTGGCTGCAAAAATGAGAGCCAATCTTTCTGACAGTACTTTAATCCGTAAAAGAGAAGATCACTTATATTCCGGCGAAAATACAGAGGAAATTTTTAAAGAAAAAGTTCAGGAATATTATTCACTGCGTTGCGTACCTCAAATTTTAGGTCCGGTTCTTGAAACAATAAATAACGTTGCCTCTATTCTTGAAGACGAATTTAACTCGGCAAACGACAACCCAATTATCGACGTAAAAAACAAACATGTTTATCACGGAGGTAATTTTCACGGCGATTATATTTCGCTTGAAATGGATAAATTAAAAATTGTTATTACCAAATTAACGATGTTGGCAGAACGTCAGTTGAATTATCTGTTGAATTCAAAAATCAACGAAATTCTTCCTCCGTTTGTCAATTTAGGAACATTAGGATTTAATTTCGGAATGCAGGGCGTTCAATTTGTTGCAACCTCAACAACTGCCGAAAGTCAGATGTTATCAAACCCAATGTACGTTCATAGTATCCCGAACAACAATGACAATCAAGACATTGTAAGTATGGGTACAAACGCTGCCGTTATTACATCAAAAGTAATCGAAAATTCATTTGAAGTTTTGGCGATTGAATTGATTACCATTGTTCAGGCGATTGATTATTTGGCACAAAAAGATAAAATTTCATCTGTTACCAGAAAATGGTACGATGATGTTCGAAAAATAATTCCTGTATTTAAGGAAGATCAGGTTATGTATCCGTTTGTTCAGCAGGTAAAAGATTATCTTATCAATAGTTAAGCTTTTACTTATATTATTAATATTGAATTTTAAAACCATGAAAAAACCACTTATTTTTTTGTTGCTATTCTTTATTCAATTTGTTAATAGTCAGGAATTGGCATTAGTTAAAAAGAATTCGAAAATTGGATATATATCTAAAGACGGATCTTTTAAAATCGAACCTCAATACAAATCTGCTAAAAGTTTTTCTGAAGGTTTGGCAGCTGTTGAAAATAACGGAAAATGGGGATTTATCGATACAAAAGGAAGCTGGGTAATTCCTGCATCTTTTGAAAATGCCAAAGATTTTAACAGCGGAATTGCGATCGTACAACAAGGTAAGGATTGGGTTTACATAAATGAAAAAGGAGAGGTTTTGAAAGCTCCTGCTTCTGAAAAATTATTTGATTTTAACAATGGTGTAGCGTTTATAAAACAAGGAAACAAAATTGGATTAATTAATTCAAAAATGACCGTTGTTTTAGAACCAAAATACGACATGATAAAACCTTTTGAAAATGGTTTTGCAAGAGTTGAACTTAATAAAAACTGGGGAATTATAAATGCTTCCGGTAAAGAAGTAATTGAGCCTGCTTATTCTGAAATTGGAAATTACTTTAAAAGTACTGCCTGGGCGAGAAAAGACAAAACTTTTGGAATTGTAAGTGCCGGAAAATTTATTCCGGTTGATGGTGCCGAAAAAATTTGGGATTTTGAAACGCAGGATTTGACTTATGCCAAAAAAAACGGGAAAATTGGTTTCATCGATCTTAAAGGAAATTGGGTAATTACACCTATTTACGATAAAGCAAAAGCATTCTCTAAAAATTTAGCGCCGGTTTGTGTAGGATCTAAATGGGGATATATAAATCCAAAAGCAGAATTTGTTATTTCGCCAACATATAGTGATGCAGAAGTTTTTAGTCCAAATGGATTGGCTCCTGTCAAAGAAAGTAATTGGGGATTTATCAATGAAACCGGAAAATTGGTCATACCAACTCAATATGGCATTACTTCAAACGGATTTGTTATTGCATTGTTTGTACAACAAGATAAAGGATTTATTGATGGTGTTGCCAGAGTAAAAAACGAAGGAAAATGGGGATTTCTTAAACCAGACGGAACTGTAATAGGAAATCAATGGTTTGATAACGCTGAACTATTTTCGAAATCAAAAGAAAAAAACAACACAACTGAAGCCGTTACAGAAAAAGCGAAACCGGAAACAACAAAACCGGCAGCTGCAAAAACAGTAACAAAAAAGAAGAAATAACAGTTGTGTTCTATAAAAAAATAAAACTTACATAATGAAATCGCCAATAAATAACCGTTTGTGAAACAAACACCAATAAAAAGCGATACCATTTATGACCTATAAAAAATAAAACTTACATAAATGAAATGTGTATTAGTAACGGGTGGTTCAAGAGGAATTGGAAGTGCTATTTGCAAAAAATTAGCCGTTGAATCCAACTATCATATTCTGATTAATTACCATTCTAACAAAACTGCTGCAGAAGAAACTTTGCAGGAAATACAAAAATTAGGCGCAACCGGAGAAATCTTAGGTTTTGATGTTTCTAATTTTGAAGAAGTACAAAAAATATTAACGCAATGGCAGGAAGCAAATCCGGAAGCTATCGTTGAAGCAATTGTAAACAATGCCGGAATTACAAAAGACGGTCTTTTTATGTGGATGACTCCCGAAGACTGGAATGGCGTTATAAACACAAGTGTGAATGGCTTTTTTAATGTAACACAGTTTTTTATTCAAAAAATGTTACGCAATAAATATGGCCGAATTGTAAATATGGTTTCTGTTTCGGGCGTAAAAGGAACTGCCGGACAAACCAATTATTCAGCAGCAAAAGGTGCTATTGTTGCAGCTACAAAAGCACTTGCTCAAGAAGTTGCAAAACGAAATATTACTGTAAATGCAGTTGCTCCGGGTTTTATAAGAACAGATATGACGAGCCAGTTAGACGAAAAAGAATTACTAAAACTAATTCCCGTAAATCGTTTTGGCGAAGCAGAAGAAGTAGCCGATTTAGTAAGTTTTTTAATTTCTAAAAAATCAAGCTATATTACCGGAGAAATTATCAACATTAACGGAGGAATATATTCTTAAAAAATTACTTTGAAAGACCATGAATAAGAGAGTTGTAATTACCGGAATGGGAATTTATTCTTGTATAGGAACTTCGTTAGATGAAGTAAAGGAGTCATTATACAACGGAAAATCTGGTATTCAGTTTGATTCTGAAAGAAAAGAATTTGGTTTTCAATCAGCCTTAACAGGCATGGTTCCAAAAACTGATTTGAAATCTTTATTGACCAGAAGACAGCGTATGAGCATTGGTGAAGAAACCGAATATGCTTATATGGCAACAATTGAAGCACTTAAAAATGCCAATATTGATGATGCTTTTTTTGACGAGCGCGAAGTTGGTATTATGTACGGAAACGATAGTGTATCAAAAGCAATTATCGAAGCTACAGATATTGTACGTGAGAAAAAAGACACCGCTTTAATTGGTTCAGGAGCGATTTTTAAATCGATGAATTCTACAGTTACCATGAATTTGTCAACGATTTTTAAACTTCGAGGCATCAATCTAACTATAAGTGCTGCTTGTGCAAGCGGTTCACATTCTATTGGATTGGCTTATTTTTTAATCAAAAGCGGTTTTCAGGATATTATTATTACCGGAGGAGCGCAGGAAATCAATAAATATGCCATGAGCAGTTTTGATGGTTTGGGCGTTTTTTCATCTAGAGAAAGTGATCCTGAAAAAGCCTCAAGACCATTTGATGCCGGACGCGACGGATTAATCCCAAGTGGCGGCGGCGCTACCTTAATATTAGAAAGTTACGAATCAGCAATTGCGCGTGGAGCTACGATTATTGCCGAAATTGGCGGTTACGGATTCTCATCAAACGGCGGTCATATTTCGACACCAAATGTTGAAGGACCGGCAACAGCCATGCAAAGAGCGCTTGACGATGCACAATTAAAAGCAAGTGATATTGATTATATCAACGCTCATGCAACTTCGACCCCGGTTGGAGACAGCAACGAAGCCAAAGCTATTTTTGAAATCTTTGGAGAAAGCAATCCTTACGTAAGTTCTACAAAATCAATGACTGGTCACGAATGCTGGATGGCAGGAGCAAGCGAAATAATTTATTCAACATTGATGATGCAGCACGATTTTATAGCACCAAATATCAATTTAGAAAATACAGACGAAGACTCAGCTAAATTAAATTTAGTTAAAACTACGTTAAATAAAAAAATTGATATATTTTTGTCAAATTCCTTCGGATTTGGAGGAACCAACTCTGCACTGGTAGTTAAAAAGTTTAAATGAAGCGATGAATAAAGAAGAAATAATAAAAAAAATTAATGGTTTTTTGGTTGATGAATTTGAAGTAGACAATGATGATATTGAACCAGACGCAAATTTAAAAGATACACTAGGGTTAGATAGTTTAGACTATGTTGATTTAGTGGTTTCTATTGAAGCTACTTTTGGTGTAAAATTAGTTGAAGCTGATTTTGTTGGAATTTCTTCGTTTCAAACTTTCTACGACTTAATCGAAAACAAATTAAAAGCTAAAGCCGTTTAATGAGTCAATGGGATGGCAAATCAAAAGGAACAGTTTTAGGCTATAAGATATTCGTTTTTTTAATACAAAAAGCGGGTGTTAAGTCCGCTTATGTCTTACTTTATTTTGTTGCTTCCTATTATTTTTTATTTCTAAAAAAAAGTAATCGGGCAATTTCATATTATTTTAAGGAAAGGCTAAAATATTCCTACTTCAAATCTAAAAAAATGGTTTTCAAAAGTTATTACACTTTTGGACAGACCATTATTGATAAAATCTCTATTTCGGCAGGAATGCGAAATAAGTTCACGTACGAATTTGACGGAATCGACATTCTGAGAAAACTTTTGGCCGAGAAAAAAGGCGGCGTTTTAATTAGTGCTCACATTGGAAACTTTGAAATTGCTGAACATTTTTTTGGAGAAATTGATCTTGACTTCCAAATTAATCTCGTGACTACAGATTTAGAACATTCCGCTATTAAAAAATATCTGGAAAGCGTTACACAAAAACCAACCGTAAAATTCATCATTATCAAAGACGATTTGTCTCATATATTTGAAATAAATGCTGCTTTGGGCAATAATGAATTAATATGTTTTACCGGTGATCGCTATTTTGAAGGAACGAAATCAATTTCCGAAAAAATATTAGGTCAGGAAGCCAACTTTCCTGCAGGTCCGTTTTTAATTGCATCGCGCTTAAAAGTTCCGGTAGTTTTTGTTTATGTTATGAAAGAGCAAAATTTACATTATCATTTATACGCACGCGAAGCCGTTGTAAAACATCGCGACGAAAAAGCACTTTTAAAATCATATGTTGAAAGCGTAGAATCAATGCTGCAAAAATATCCTTTACAGTGGTTCAATTACTTTGATTTTTGGAATCAGTTAAGGTAAAATTCGCTTCGGCTGCTTTTTACTTTTTTTATGAATTTTCATACGATTCATCCTCTAAACACCTCATTTTATTCATAAAAATGAACATCTAAAAACAGAGGAATTCTTCTAATAAAATTAATTACTTTTGCAACTAAACCAAAAAGCCACCAATCTCAAATGAAAAATGTTCTTGTTGTTTATTATTCTCAATCTGGGCAATTAGAAGAAATTGCAAGAAATGTTGCTAAACCATTTCTAAATTCAGAAGATATAAAAGTAACTTTTCACGAAATTCAACTAGAGAAACCTTTCCCTTTTCCTTGGGATAAAAATTCTTTTTTTGATGCATTTCCAGAATCTTTTCTGCAAATTCCAACCCCATTAAAACCAATTCCGGAAGATATTTTAAACACAAAATTTGATCTTGTTTTGATGCATTATCAGGTTTGGTATTTATCACCGTCAATTCCTGTTAATTCATTTTTAAAAAGTGCCGATGCTAAAAAAATATTAGACAACACGCCTGTTATAACCATTAGCGGTTCTCGAAATATGTGGATTATGGCGCAGGAAAAAATTAAAGTATTGCTAAAAGAAGCCAATGCAAAATTGGTAGGAAATGTAGCTTTGGTAGACAGAGTTGGAAATTTAATTAGTGTTATTACTATTGTAGAATGGATGTTCTCCGGAGTAAAGAAAAAATATCTGGGAATTTTCCCACTACCGGGCGTTTCTGAAAAAGACATCCGGGAATCAGAAAAATTTGGAAAAGTAATGCTTTCTGAATTTAACCAGAATAATTTAGCCAATTTGCAGCCAAAATTAACAGGAATTGGTGCGGTAAAAATTAGCTCGTATCTTGTGACTGTTGACAAAACTGCCAATAAAATTTTCAATAAATGGTCAAATCTGATTTATAAAAATAAAAATAACAGAAAACTGCTCCTTAAAGTATTTAATGTTTATTTATTCCTTGCGATATGGTTAATCTCACCAATAGTATATATATTGCACCTTATTACATACCCCATTAAGTTAAATACCATAAAAAAAGAAACTCAATATTATCAAGGAGTTTAGAAGACGAAAGTAGATTATGTTTGAAGTATATATTACCAAAGCCGCAAAATTTTTGCCAAACGAAGCTGTTTCAAATGATGAAATGGAAAGTTATTTAGGCCTTATAAATGATACTGCTTCTAAAGCAAGACGTATTATTTTACGCAATAATAAAATTTTAAGCCGCTATTACGCTGTTGACAAAACAGGAAAAAGTACGCATAGTAATGCCGAGTTAACTCGAAATGCCGTAGAGCAATTATTCGATAAAAATTTTACAGCTCAGGACTTAGAAGTGCTTTCTTGCGGAACCTCAACACCTGATATTTTTCTGCCTTCGCATGCTGCAATGGTTCATGGTTTACTTAAAAACAAATCAGTCGAGCTAAATTCTTCAACCGGAGTTTGTTGTGCCGGAATGAATTCGTTAAAATTTGGTTTTCTTTCTGTAAAATCAGGAAATTCAAAAAATGCTGTTTGTACAGGATCAGAAAAAGTTTCGACCTGGCTTATAGCACAAAAATACAGTCAGGAAGTTAACAATTTAAAAAGTCTTGAAGAGCAGCCAATTATTGCTTTCAAAAAAGATTTTTTACGCTGGATGTTATCGGATGGCGCAGGAGCTTTTTTATTAGAAAATAAACCAGGCGGAGACATTTCTCTTAAAATCGAATGGATGGAAGCTTTTTCATATGCATTTGAATTAGAGACTTGTATGTATGCAGGTGGTGATAAATTAGAAAACGGCGAAATTAAATCATGGAGTGATTATGAGCCGGAACAATTGCTTAACGAATCTGTTTTCGCAATCAAACAAGACGTGAAATTATTGGATGAATTTATACTTTCTAAAGGTGCTGAGAGTATGAAAGATGCCATGATTAAAAATAATATTACATCAGATCAGGTTGATTATTTTATTCCGCATGTTTCTTCAAACTTTTTTGTTGAAGGATTAAAAAAAGGATTGCGTGAACAAGGAATTGGAATGGATGATGAAAAATGGTTCATGAATCTTTCAAGAGTTGGAAATGTAGGTTCTGCCTCGATTTATTTGGCACTTGAAGAATTGATGAATTCCGGTAAATTAAAAAAAGGAGAACGAATTCTTTTATCAGTTCCTGAAAGCGGAAGATTTTCTTTTGCCTATGCTTATTTAACAGTTTGTTAATGGAAAGAACTTTACTTTTAGAAAAAAATGCGGTTGAGGATTTATTGCCACAAAAGTGTCCTTTTGTAATGGTCGATAAAATGTATTCGTATACCGAAACCTCATTAGTTTCTGGTTTAAAGATTCAAAACGACAATATTTTTTTTGATCATAATACTTTTTTAGAAGCCGGATTAATCGAACACATGGCGCAATCTGTTGCCTTACATACAGGTTACGAGTATTTTTTAAGAAATGAAATCGCTCCAACCGGATATATTGGCTCTATTAAAGAAATTGAAATAAAAAAATTACCGAAAATAGACGATACGATTCAGTCAACAGTAACGATTTTGCAGGAATTTGCAGGAATCACTTTAGTCGATATCGTAACGACTTTAAATAATGAAGAAATTGCTAAAGGGCAAATGAAAACCGTTTTAGCCAAATAATATAAGTATGAACACTGCTGCTGTCGACATACAAAATTACTTACCACACCGGGCACCGTTGCTTATGGTGGATTTGATTTTGGAAATCGAATCAGACTTTGTTGAAACGGTATTTTTGATAAAAGACGACAATATTTTTGTTGACAAAGACACTTTTATCGAAGCCGGTTTAATCGAAAACACAGCACAAACCTGTTCGTCTATTGTAGGGAAAAAATATTTTTTTGAAGATGACGGAACAGAAAATGAAAACGTAAATGTACTGGGTTTTATCAGTGCAATAAAAAATCTGAAAATACACGAATTGCCAAAAGTGGGAGACACAATTATAACCAAAGCAAATTTGGTCTCAAAATTTTCAGGCGACGATTATACTTTATGCACCATGAGATGCGAAAGTTTACTTGGCGAAAAAAAGCTTTTAGAATGCGAAATTAATTTGTTCATTCAAAAAACGATTTCGGTTATTTCATAATTTCTATCGAAAATAAAAAGAGTCATGGAAAAAGAAAAAGTACCACAAGACAAAGGCAATCTAACCAAAAATAATCTGAAAGAATTGCTTTATGCAACCGATGAAAATGGCGATTATACCACTACTTTAAGTACTGGTTGGGAGCCAAAAACAATTGCACTCTCAAATTCTATTGACGAAATAAACGAGCGAATTGCCGAAGCAAAACAACAAGTAGAAACTGGCGAAGTTAGTCCGATTTGTTATTTTATGGAAGTCAACAAAATGGATTTAACTATTTTAGCAAGTTACGTAGGACTTTGGAAATGGCGCGTAAAAAGACATTTTAAACCCGCTGTTTTTGCAAAACTAAACGATAAAACTTTACAAAAATACGCCGATGCTTTTGAGATTTCGGTAGAACAATTAAAAAATAGTATAACAGAATAATGCAGACAAATTTCACACACCATCAATCTGCCCATTGCGAAAACGGAGTAGCTTCGAATTTGTTAAAATACAACGGTCTCAATATTAGTGAGCCGATGGTTTTTGGTATTGGTTCTGGACTTCTTTTTGTGTATTTGCCTTTTATAAAAGTAAATCATGCGCCTGCAATTAGTTATAGAACTTTACCCGGGCAAATTTTTAATAAACTCGCAAGCCGTTTAAATTTAAAAATAAAAAGACAAAAATTTTCATCTTCAGTAAATGCCAATAAAGCATTAGATGAAAATCTAAAAAATAATATTCCAACCGGATTACAAGTTGGCGTATATCATTTAAGTTATTTTCCTGATGAATATCGCTTTCATTTTAACGCACATAATTTAGTCGTTTACGGAAAAACCGAAACTGATTATTTAATCAGTGATCCGGTTATGGAAAGCGTTACAACACTTACGCACGATGAACTTGATAAAGTACGTTTTGCCAAAGGCGCTTTTGCTCCAAGAGGACAAATGTACTATCCGATTCAAATTCCGGAAACTGTTGATTTGAAAAGCGCGATCATCAAAGGAATTAAAAATACATGCAGAGATATGCTTGCTCCCGTGCCAATTGTTGGTGTACGCGGCATTAGACTTGTATCAAGGCAAATTAGAAAATGGCCTATAAAACACGGTACTAAAAAAGCCAATCATTATCTGGCACAAATGGTGCGTATGCAGGAAGAAATAGGAACCGGAGGCGGAGGTTTTCGTTTTATATATGCCGCTTTTTTACAAGAAGCATCGGTTATTTTAAATAATGACGAATTAAAAGTGCTGTCGAAAGAAATGACTCAAATTGGTGATTCATGGCGTGATTTTGCCGTAGAAGCTTCACGTATTTACAAAAACAGAAGTGCCAAAGAAGATGCATATAACACCATCGCAGATGAACTTTTGGATATTGCCAATAGAGAAGAAATCTTTTTCAAAAAACTTAAAAAAGCAATAAGCTAAATATATTTTGCATCCAATAATTAAAATAGAATCACTTTCGAAAAAATACAAAAATGCAGAAATGTATTCTTTGAATGATTTTTCGCTGAACATAAACGAAGGTCAGATTTTTGGTTTATTAGGTCCAAATGGTGCCGGAAAAACCACATTAATCTCTATGCTTTGCGGATTGGTAAAACCAACTTCGGGACATTTTACCATTAATGATCTGAACTACGCAAACCATTCTAAAAAAATCAAAAAAATTATCGGTGTCGTACCTCAGGAATATGCTTTATATCCTACACTTACGGCTCGTGAAAATTTGCTTTATTTTGGAAGTATGTACGGCTTGAAAGGGTCGCATTTAAAAGATAAAGTGGTGGAAACTTTAGACCTTTTAGGCTTATTAAAATTTGCCGATAAACGCATTGAAACCTTTTCGGGCGGAATGAAACGAAGAGTGAATCTGATTGCCGGAATTTTGCACAATCCTAAAGTTTTATTTTTGGATGAACCAACAGTTGGTGTCGATGTACAATCTAAAAATGCCATTATCGATTATTTAAAATTCTTAAATCAAAACGGAACGACCATTATATATACGTCACATCATTTGGCTGAAGCCGAAGATTTTTGCAGCAATATCGCTATTTTAGACCGAGGCAGAATTTTTGCCCAGGGAACGCCGTCAAGTTTAATCGCTTCTACAGATGAAGCCAGAAATCTTGAAGATGTTTTTATTTCATTAACCGGTAAAGAATTCAGAGATGGTGAATAAAATTTGGATGTCGGTCGTAAAAGAATTCCTGTTGCTAAAACGAGATTTGGGCGGTTTAATTATTTTGTTTATAATGCCACTGGTACTTGTAATTACCGTTACATTAATACAAGACAGTACTTTTAAAACCATTAGCGATAATAAAATTCCCATTTTATTGGTCGATAAAGACAAAGGTTCTGTTTCTAAAACCGTTTTTGATAATCTCGAAAAAAGCCAGTTGTTTAGTGTTGTCACTCAAATCGACAATAAAACAATTACAGAAGATATCGCGCGCGAAGCCGTTTACAAAGGAAAATTTCAATTAGCCATTGTAATTCCCGAAAATCTAAGTACTGATTTACAGACAAAAATTGATCAAAACGTAGAGAATATTGTAAGCAGTATTGGTTTAACCAATAGTGAAGCGCCGTTAACAACGCCAAAAGCAATAAAACAAAAAGAAGTAAAACTGTATTTTGATCCAGCGGTTCAATTGAGTTTTAAAAATGCGGTTATGAATTCGATTGACAAAATGATTTCTCAAATCGAAACAAAATCAATTTACACCACTTTTCAAAATCAGTTAGGAGAAGGAAATGCCAAATTTGAACAAAAGAGTTTCATTACTTTCAAAGAAATAATTCCGAAAATAAACAACAAAGAAGTACTCCCAAACTCGGTACAGCATAATGTTCCCGCCTGGACACTTTTTGCAATATTTTTTATTGTAATTCCGTTGTCTATTAATATTGTAAAAGAAAAAACACAGGGAACTTTTGTTCGGTTAAGAACCAATCCGGTTTCAAACTTAGTTGTCTTTATCGGAAAAACCATTACCTACTCCATCATTTGTATGATTCAGTTTTATATGATGGTTGCCGTTGCAGTATTTTTATTTCCGCATATTGGTTTGCCTTCCTTAAACATCGAAGGTCATTTATTTTTAATGAGTATTGTTGCTTTATTCTCCGGATTTGCAGCAATTGGTTTCGGCATTTTATTAGGAACCGTTGCAAGTACACAAGAACAATCTGCTCCTTTTGGTGCAACAAGCGTCATTATTTTAGCTGCCGTTGGCGGCGTATGGGTTCCTGTTTTTGCAATGCCAAAAATCATGCAGATTATTGCCAAATCATCACCAATGAATTGGGCATTAGAAGGTTTTTATGATGTTTTATTACGCAACACTTCTTTCTTGGAAATCATACCAAAAATAAGTTTATTGTTTTTGTTTTTTATTAGTACAACATCCATCGCATTATTTTATGACAAAAAGAAAAGAACAGTATAACGAAGCCATTTCTCTAACCGTTTCTCACGAAATCAGAATTCGTTTTAACGAAACTGATCCACTTGGAATCGTTTGGCATGGCAATTATATTACCTATTTTGAAGATGGACGAGAAGCGTTTGGACGCCAGCACGGACTTACCTATCTTGATATTGCAAAAACCGGTTATACTACTCCAATCGTAAAATCAAAATGCGAACATAAATTGTCATTGCGCTACGGCGATGTGGTAACAATAGAAACAACAGTTATTGATACGCCGGCAGCCAAAATGATTTACCGTTTTAAAATTATCGATGCAAAAGGAGAAGTTGCCTGTACGGGCGAAACTGTTCAGGTTTTTTTAGATAAAGAAGGAAATTTAATGCTTACGAATCCTCCTTTTTATGAAGAATGGAAACGAAAAGTGGGACTTCTAAAATAATCTAATTCGCTTCCTGCAAGGTTTCCAGAACCTTGTAGGTTTGAATTTTTAAAGTCCTATTGAACCTATACCTACAAGGTTTTGAAAACCTTGCAGGAGAATAAAAATTTTGCAGGAATAAAAAAGATAAAATGATAAGAGAAATATACATTACCGAAACCAATTGTATCACACCTTTAGGATTTGATGTTGAATCAAATACCGAAGCAATTATTCGTGGTGAATCTGGAATTCAATTACATGGAGATATTTCTTTAATGCCGAATTCGTTTTATGCGGCTATTATTTCTACTGAAAAAATAAACAGTGCTTTTGAAAAAATTAGTGCTGACGCAACATATTCTCGTTTAGAAAAAATGATGATTTTGGCTTTAGAGCCGATTATAAAAAACTCCGGAGTTGAATTAAATTCGAAAACTGCTTTTATACTTTCGACTACAAAAGGAAATGTTACGGCGTTAAAAAATGATTCAGAAACAAGTTTTAATAATGCACATTTAGATGTTTTAGCAAAAAATGTTGCTGATTACTTCCAATTCAAAACACAGCCAATTGTCGTTTCAAATGCTTGTGTTTCGGGAATTTTAGCCGTTTCAATTGCTAAAAGAATGATTCAGTCTGAGTTGTACGACAATATTTTTGTTGTTGCCGGCGACGAAGTTTCAGAATTTGTTTTATCGGGATTTAATGCTTTTCAGGCGATGAGCGATTTACCTTGTAAACCCTATTCTAAAAACAGAACCGGTGTAAGTTTAGGCGAAGCAACAGCTGCCGTTTTAGTTTCGGCAAAAGCCAAAAACGCTAAAATAAAAGTGATTGGAGATAGTTCAATAAACGATGCCAATCATATTTCCGGACCGTCAAGAACGGGAGAAGGTTTGTTTAGAAGTATTCAGAATGCTTTGAAAGAAGCTCAAATTGATGCTGATAAATTAGATTATATTTCAGCACACGGAACTGCAACTCCGTTTAACGACGAAATGGAAGCGATTGCATTAAGTCGGTTAAATTTACAAACCGTTCCAATAAATAGTTTAAAAGGATTTTACGGCCATACATTAGGCGCTTCGGGATTATTAGAAACCGTAATCGCAATAGAATCGGCCAATAAAAATATGCTTTTCGAATCGAAAGGTTTTGATGAAATCGGCGTGAGCGAAACGATAAATGTGATTGAAAAAAACGAAGAAAAGAAGATTGAATATTTTTTGAAAACGGCTTCTGGATTTGGGGGTTGTAATACGGCTGTGATTTTTGAAAAGATAAAACACTAATTACACAAATTTTCACGAATTAAGGTGTTTGAATTGTTAGGAAATTCCGAAGAGTTCAAATAAAAAAATCCAACTTGCAAGGAAATCTTGAAAGTTCAAAATTTGAAGTAAATGAAATTATCAAAATTCATATTTATAACACTAGTTCTTCTGTCATCTTTTGGATGTAAAAAGAAAGAAGTGTCTGAATCTGATTTTGAAAAAGATGTTTTAAATAATGTTTTTGTCGAAATTGTTGATTCTATATATATGGATCGAAGAACAATGGAACCGCCACCAATGCCAAGGATAGATTTTAAAACTAATAAGGAAGATACTGTTGGATATCATGATAAATTAAAAAGATATCAGATTGAGCAAGACAGTATTAAAAATGATAAAAAAAGAATTTTAATTAGTGTTCATGATTTTATAGTAAGTAATGAAATCAATGATGAAAAATTTGATTTGTCTCCATTTAGAAACAATAAAAAGTTTGATTTTCAATATAGTTCTAAATTTCCTGAAGAAATATATTGGGACCTTAACGACAAAAAAAACAAAATGCCGGTTGGCACTATTAAAGTTTATAAAATTCATTTCAATAAAACGAGGACATATGGAGTTTTATCTGCCCACGCTTCATGCGGGGGAGGAAAATGCGGAAGAGGATTTGAGATTACAATTGAAAACAAATCCGGAGAATGGCATATTACAAATATTGTTGATACTTGGGTTTCTTAAAGAAGAAGATAATTTTCACAGATTAATTAGTGTAATTTAAACCCAAAAATAATCTGTGCCAATTCGTGGAATTCGTGTTAAATTAAAATAATGATTCAAAATAAAACCTACATACAAGATTACATAAGTATCGAAAACAACGAAATTGTTTTGAGCGGAACTTCTGTATTCAAAATTGAACCAACAGATTTTGCCGATTTCTCGAAACAAGCATATCGAAATTTTGATATGCAATATCCGAAATTTTTCAAAATGGATGCTTTGAGTAAACTGGCTTTTTTAGGATCTGAATTGCTTTTGAGTCCGATAACTTCAACTGAACAAGAAAATAATATTGCTTTGGTTTTGGCGAATAAATCATCAAGTTTAGATACAGATGTTAAGTATCAGGAATCTATATCAGATAAAGAAAATTATTTTCCGAGTCCGGCGGTTTTTGTTTATACGCTGCCAAATATTTGCCTGGGCGAAATAAGTATTCGTCATCAGCTAAAAAGTGAAAATTCTTTCTTTATATTTGAGGCTTTCAATCCTGAATTTATGTCGAATTATTCCAACATTCTGCTGAATTCAAATAAGGCAGAAATGGTGCTTTGCGGCTGGGTTGAATTTTTTAATGACAATTACAAAGCGTTTCTTTGCACAATTAGTAAGGAAGAAAACGAAAACTATAAAAACGAAACTATCAAAACATTATATAATAAATAATCATGGAAGCATTAAAAGAAGAATTAAAAAACAAAATCATTACTACTCTTAACCTTGAAGATATTGCAATTGAAGATATTGCAGATAACGATCCTTTGTTTGGTGACGGTTTGGGTTTAGACTCGATTGATGCACTTGAATTGATCGTGATTTTAGATAAAGATTACGGAATTAAATTGGTCGACCCAAAAGAAGGAAAAACTATTTTTCAGTCAATCGAAAGTATGGCTGCTTACATTAGCGCTAACAGAACTAAATAGATTAAAGATTTTAGACTTTAGATTTTAGATTTCTTAGATAGAAATATTCAAAATCTAATTCAAAATGGTTTTCAATTTTGCGAACCAAAAGAATAGTCTAATAATCTAAAATCTAAAAATCTAAAATCTAAAATGAGTAAAGGTGTTGCTATAACGGGAATGGGAATTATCTCTTCGATTGGAAATTCAGTCGAAGAAAACTATATTTCGTTGATTGAAAATAAAATTGGCGTTACCCGTATCGAAAATATTTCGACTGTTCACGCCGATATTATCAAAGTAGGTGAAATTAAAAAAACCAATGAAGAATTGGTCAGTGAATTACAACTTAACGAAGATAATAACTTTTCGAGAACGGCTATGATTGGTACTTTTGCTGCCAAACAAGCCGTTGAAAATGCAGGAATTAGTGCTATAAATGAATTCAGAACCGGACTTATTTCGGCTACAAGTGTGGGCGGAATGGATATGACTGAAAAACATTATTACGATTATTTCAAACATCCTGAACTTGTAAAATACATTAGTTGTCATGATGGCGGCGACGTGGCAGAAAAGATTGCTGAAGAATTAGGCTTAAAAGGACTCGTTACCACTATTAGTACCGCTTGTTCATCTGCAGCAAATGCAATTATGCTGGGCGCGCGCTTGATAAAAACCGGAAAACTGGATCGCGTTATCGTGGGCGGTACGGATGGTTTGGCAAAATTCACGATCAACGGGTTTAAAACGCTGATGATTTTATCTGACGATTATAACAAACCTTTTGACAATAATCGTAAAGGATTAAACCTTGGCGAAGCTGCAGCTTATTTAGTTTTAGAATCAGATGAAATTGTTGAAAAGCAAAACAAAAAAGTTCTCGCACGTGTTTCCGGTTACGGAAATGCAAATGACGCTTTTCATCAAACTGCTTCTTCAGAAAATGGCGATGGCGCTTATTTGGCAATGAAAAAAGCGTTTGAAGTTTCAGGTTTAAAACCTTCTGAAATTGATTACATCAACGTACACGGAACTGCAACTCCAAATAATGATTTATCTGAAGGAAGAGCGATAAAGAGAATTTATCAGGATGAAAAAGTTCCGGATTTTAGTTCTACAAAGCCTTTTACCGGACACACATTGGCAGCCGCAGCAGCAATTGAAGCTGTTTACAGTGTTTTGGCAATTCAGAATAGTGTAGTTTACCCAAATCTGAATTTCGAAACACCAATGGAAGAATTTGATTTGAAGCCACAGACATCTTTAAAAAATAAAAATATTGAGCACGTTTTATCCAACTCATTCGGGTTTGGAGGAAATTGTTCTACACTTATATTTTCAAAATGCAATTAAAAAAAACATATATAAATGGAATAGGTTGTATTTCGACTCAAAAAACATTTGATACCGTTTTTTTAGAAGAAGCTGTACACAATCATGACGAGAACGTTTTTAAAATAGTTCCGCCGGTTTACAAAGATTTTATTTCGCCTGCTGCCGCCAGAAGAATGGCAAAAGGGGTAAAAAACGGAATTGTAGCTTCGGCAATTGCCATGAAAGATGCAAATGTTGAAAATGTAGACGCGATTATTACCGGAACAGGTTTGGGATGCATCGAAGATTCTGAAAAGTTCCTGAAAAATATTCTGGATAATAACGAAGAATTTTTAACGCCAACATCGTTTATTCAATCTACACACAATACAGTTGGTGCGCAAATTGCACTTTTACAGCAATGTAAAGGATATAATTTTACGTATGTAAACGGTGCGGTTTCTTTTGAATCTGCTCTTTTAGATGCTAAAATGCAAATCGAAGAAGACGAAGCACAATCGGTTTTGGTTGGCGGAGTAGATGAAAATGGTGAGTATACGACAGCGCTTTTTAAATTATCAGGACGTATAAAACCAGACAATAAGCAACCTTATAATCTTTTAGATTCTGATACGAGCGGCGCAGTTTACGGAGAAGGCGCCAGTTTTTTTGTTTTAGAAAACGAAAGAAAAGAAACAACTTATGCTGAAATTCTGGACGTTGCGATCATAAATACATTGGAACCAAACGAAATCGAAGCTGAAACCAAATCTTTTCTAAAAGCAAATAATTTAGAAATTTCAGATATCGATGCTTTGGTTTTAGGTTTTGACGGCAATATCGATTTTGAGGTTTATTATAGAAATCTGGGCGAAAATGCTTTTGCAAATACAACGCAATTGTATTACAAACATTTAAGCGGCGAATATGATACTGCTTCGGCATTTGCTTTATGGATGGCGGCAAAAGTATTGAAAACACAGGAAATTCCGGAAATTATAAAAGTAAATTCAGTTGAAAAAACAGCTTATAAAACCATTTTGTTATACAATCAGTTAAACGGAAAAAATCATAGTTTTACGTTAATCTCAAAATGATAACGCATAAAAACATATCACTATTTTTTATCTTTTTATTGCTTTTATTGTTTCTTTTGAATTTTTATATAGCAATAAATATAGGGTGGTTTGTTCTCTCTATTTTGATTTGGCTAATAATTAATGGTGTTGGTTCTGCCCGAATATCTTCTAATTATCATGTAAAAGCATACTGCAATAACTCATCTGAAACAGAAAAAAAAATTGCCATAACTTTTGATGACGGACCAAGTATTTTTACTTTGGAAATTTTAGAACTTCTAAAAAAATACAATGTCAAAGCGACTTTTTTTTGCATCGGAAAAAATATTGAAGCGCATCCCGAAATTCTAAAACAAGTTATTGCCGAAGGGCATTTGGTGGGAAATCACTCGTACAATCATTCTCCTTTTTTTGACTTTTATAACGCAAAAAAAATCAGAGAAGAAATTGAAAAAACAGATGTCGTTTTAGAAAAATATACTTCCAAAAAAATAAACTTCTTTCGTCCGCCTTACGGAGTTACAACGCCTTCGATAAGAAGAGCATTAAAAATTACCGGTCATAAAGTAATTGGCTGGAATATTCGGTCACTTGACGGAGGAACAAAAAATCAAAGTTTAATTTTCAATCGCATAATAAAACGTATTTCTCCCGGCGGAATTGTACTTTTGCATGATACGGCACCTCACTCTGTTTTGGTATTGGAACAGTTTTTGCAATTTTTACAGCAAAACAATTATAAAGTGATTTCGATTGAAGAACTTTTGAATCTCAATGCTTATTATTTTGAACGCGGATAACGCAGATTCGCTAAAGCGAAAACGCGGATAAAAACGGATTTTAACTTAACCATAAGTGTAATGCTGAAAAATTTAATTAAACACAAATCAAAAGAAACTCGTTTATCAAACATAGCTATGTTTGTTAATGCAAGTGAAACGCCTTTTTTGCGTTCAATAATTCTATGTTTCTATGTGTTAAAATAATTACACCCAATGGCTTTAATTCAATTCAATAATGATCTGTGGCAAAATATTTTAAAGCACAATTTTAAAAAAATATGAAAACTAAAATAGCACTACTAATTTTATTTATTTCAGGCAATTTATTTGCTCAGGAACAAAAAATGACTGCTGCAGAAATTGCTTCCTTTAAAGAAGATGTAAATGTAGTTTCTAAAAAAATTAAAACACTAAGTACTGATTTTGTACAATATAAGCATTTGGATTTTTTATCGAAAGATATTGAAACTTCAGGAAAAATGATTTTTAAAGAGCCCAATTTACTGCAATGGCAATATAAAAAACCGTACAATTATAGTATCGTTTTTAAAAACAATAAAATCTTGATTAATGATGAAGGTAAAAAAAGTGCCGTTGATATTGGCAACAGCAAAATTTTTAGCCGAATCAATAAATTAATTATTGGAAGCGTGAGCGGAAATATGTTTGACGATAAAGAATTTACGATTTCTTATTTTAAATCGAAAGGACAAAACATTGCGAAGTTTATTCCGAAAGATGCAACTTTAAAAAAATACATCAAACAAATTGAGTTGACTTTTGATAAAGAAGCTACGGTAGAACAAGTAAAATTATTGGAATCATCTGAAGATTATACCCGAATTGTACTTAAAAATAAAGTAATCAATGCAAAAATCGACGATTCAGTTTTTACTAATTAATTGCTTTCTTGCAATTATTCTGGCTTCTTGTGGCTCAGTCGCAAAAAATTATACACCCAAAAAATTAGATAAAACGGCTTACGAAATTCCCTATTTTAAAGATTCGAAAACCGATTATGTTTATAAAACAAACATTACGGTTTATGGTCACGACTTATCCGGAATTTTTATTGCCAAGAAAATAAATGACACGACGCATCGCGTTGTTTTCACAACAGAGTTTGGCAACAAATTATTAGATTTTGAAATTTCTGAGAAAAATTTCAAAGTCAATTCGATTGTATCTGAATTAGACCGAAAAATTTTAATCAATACTTTGAAAGAAGATTTTCGTTTGCTTTTAAAGAAGGATTTTCAAATTCAGGAACAATTTGAAAACGAGTCAGACGATATTTACAAATCTGCTGACGGAAAACGAGATAATTATTTATTTATATCAAAAAAAGATCGTAAATTAGAGAAAGTCATTAATTCGTCGAAAACAAAAGAAAAGATAACGCTTCTTTTTAGTTCAGAAAACAATATTTTTGCCGAGAAAATTGAGATTATCCATCAGAATATTAAACTAAAAATTGAATTAAATTATTTTAAATCAGAGTAGAAATTTAAACTAAAATCAAAATGAGAAAAATAACCATAATTGCATTTGTTTTATGTCTCGGAATCCTAACATCTCAGGCACAAGTAACTGTTAGTCCGGGTTTACGCGGAGGTTTAAATCTTTCAAGATTAACCAATATTGATGATAATGGTTTGAAATCTGATTTCTATGCCGGCGGATTTGTCGCTATAAAATTCAATAAATATTTTACACTTCAACCTGAATTAACGTATTCTCAACAAGGTTCTGAAGGGAGATATTACAGCGATCAAAACCCCGATTTTGGCACTCCTGCAAAATATGAATTAAACTATCTATCCGTAGATGCTGTTGCTAAATTTCATTTTGGCGGACAAGGTTTTCATATTTTAGCCGGTCCTTCTGCAGATTTTAAAACAAGTGATAATTTTGGTCAATATGGCTTTAATCCAATAGATTTTGATTTTTCTGTAATAGCGGGAATTGGTTATTCTTTGCCAAACGGATTAACATTTGAAGCAAGATTTAAACAAGGATTAATTGATATTTATGGTTATGATGGTCTTGATTATGATAATAATGACAATTATTATTATGAAGATCTTATTTTAAATCAGGTTTTCCAGATTGGTATTAGTTATACATTTAAAGTAAAGTAAAAAATATATGGTTTTAAAAGACTTTTATAAAGTTCTGTCAGAAGAAAAAATAACTGATTCTAAATATACAATTACGATTTTGGTCAATGAAAAACATGATGTTTTTAAAGGCCATTTTCCTGGAAATCCTATCATGCCCGGCGTTTGCATGATTCAGATTATCAAAGAACTTACGGAGAAAATTACGCAAAGTACTTTGATGATTCAAACGCTCTCGAATGTAAAATTCATGGCGCTTATTAATCCGGAAGCGACTCCGGAATTGCGCTTAGAACTTGACATTGTTACAACCGAAGATGATTTGGTTAAAGTGAAAAACACGACTTATTTTAACGACACCGTTGCTTTGAAATTAAGCAATGTGTATAAAAAATTATAATTATGAAATTACTATTGACATTATTATTGTTGGTAAATTTTACCACAACTCCAGACTTGGCTGCTATTAGAAAAATATATCCTGATGTGGCAAAATCAGAAGCAAACGCTAAAGAATTTACAGAAAAACTTTCCGTAATTTCAAATAACGACGAGAAAATTCTAGTGGCTTACAAAGCGGCTTCAATCTTGGTTGATTCTAAATTTGAAAGCCTTATCGGAAGTAAAATTTCACGTTTTAAAGAAGGTGCAAAACTTCTTGAAGCGACCATAAAAAGCGATCCAAACAATATCGAAATCAGAATGATCCGATTGAGTATTCAGGAAGATGTTCCCGGAATTACAGGATACAAAAAAAATATTAAAGAAGATAAAAAATTCATTACCACACATTATGCTGAGCAAAGCGGTGCTTTGAAGGAATATTTAAAAGACTTTGTTTTACAATCGAAAAGTTTCTCTGAAAAAGAGAAGCAATTTGTGAAGTAGGCAAAGAAAAAAATCCCCTCATGCAACCAATTTTATCTCAGCAGGAATTGCTTAGTTCTACTCATTTTTGTGTTATTGTGCCAACTTACAATAATCAAAAAACATTAAAAAGAGTATTGGATTCTATTGTAGATTTCACTCAAAACATCATTATTGTTAATGATGGATCGACTGATGAAACAAGTGAAATTTTAAAACAATATTCGCAATTCACGCAAATTCACCATCCTAAAAATATAGGAAAAGGAAGGGCGTTACGAAATGGGTTTCGAAAAGCAATCGAAATGAATTTTGAATATGCCATTACGATCGATTCTGACGGACAGCATTTTGCTGCTGATATTCCAAATTTTATTGCTGAAATTCAAAGAGAACCAAATTCTCTATTGATTGGAAGCCGTAATATGACGCAGGAAAATGTACCGAAGAAAAGCAGTTTTGGAAATAAATTTTCTAATTTCTGGTTTCAGTTCGAAACGGGAATTAAACTTGACGACACACAATCCGGTTTTAGATTGTATCCGTTGCAATTACTTCCGAAGCGATTTTATACCAACAAATTTGAATTCGAAATTGAAGTAATTGTGCGATCTGCATGGAAAGGAATTGTGGTAAAAAATATTCCTATCGAGATTTTATACGATCCTGCAGAACGTGTTTCGCATTTTCGTCCATTTAAGGATTTTACCAGAATTAGTATCTTAAATACTGTTTTGGTTTTAAATGCTTTGCTTTACATTAAACCAAGAAACTTTTTTCGGAAAGCAAAAAAAAAAGGTTTTAAAAAATTCTTTCTTGAAGATATTTTAGAAAGCGGCGATTCTAATTTTAAAAAATCTGCTGCAATTGCTTTGGGCGTTTTTATAGGAATTTCGCCATTTTGGGGATTTCAGACGATTTTGCTGTTATTTTTTGCTACCATTTTTAAGCTCAATAAAGTCATTGCCTATATGGCATCAAACGTGAGCTTTCCTCCTTTTATCCCTTTTGTTATCTACGGTTCACTAAAAATGGGAAGCTTTTTTGTATCTGGCGACGCTCCATTAATTTTAGATAGTTCAATTACGCTTGACGATATTCAAAAAAATGCTACACAATATATCGTCGGAAGTCTTATTTTAGCATCCGTTTTAGCGCTATCATCCGGACTTTTAAGTTACTTACTTTTAACCATTTTTAGTTCTAAAAATAAACCGAATATTAAGTAAAAGTTTTTGCCGCGAATTTCACTAATCAACACAATTAATTCGTGAAATTCGTGGCGGAAAAAAAAACAATACCATGCATCACTATTTCTACGCCATTCATTTATTTGTAAACCGAAGAAAATCCTTGTCGGTTTTTCTGGCTATTTTGATGCTTTTTACCTTTGGTTTTTTTGCTTCCCAAATTAAATTTGAAGAAGATATTACCAAACTTATTCCAACAAACGATAAGGCAGATGTTACGGCAAAAGTGTTAAAACAACTTAATTTTGCCGATAAGATTACCGTTATTTTTAAACTTGAAAAAAACGGAAGCGATGAAGATTTGAAAGAAATGGCAAGCGTGTTTTCGGACAGTGTTGCCAAATCCTGCAAACCTTACATAACCGGAATTCAGGGAAAAATTGATGAAGAAAACATTCAGGAAACCATCGATTTTGTTTATCAAAATTTACCTCTTTTTTTAGATCATAACGATTATGCTGCGATCGAAAATAAACTTCAAAAAGATAGTATTGCGGCAACAGTTCAGGGAAATTACAAATCTATTATTTCGCCATCGGGTTTTATAACCAAAGATTTTATTCTGCAGGATCCGCTTGGAATTTCTTTTATCGCATTAAAAAAATTACAGCAATTAAATATCGGAGACGATTTTACACTCGACAATGGTTTTGTAATGACGAAAGACAAAAAGAAATTATTACTATTTCTTACGTCAAATCTTCCATCCAGCGAAACAGAAAAAAACACCATTTTTGCTGCTAAACTAAAATCGATTCAGGATAATTTAAATCAGCAATTTAAAACTAAAACTTCCATTAGTTATTTTGGTTCAGCATTAATTGCGGTTGCAAATGCCAATCAAATTAAAAGCGATATTATTTTAACGACATCAATTGCCATGTTTACGCTGATGTTGATTTTAATTTTATTTTATCGAAAGATTTTCATTCCGCTCATTATTTTTCTTCCAACTGTATTTGGCGCTTTGTTTGCTGTTGCTTTTTTATATTTTGTAAAAGAAACCATTTCAGCTATTTCTCTCGGAATTGGTTCTATTTTATTAGGAATCACGATCGATTATTCGATTCATATTCTAACACATTACAAACATAACAGTGACGTAAAAACGCTTTATAAAGATATAACGATGCCCGTAATTATGAGCAGTTCTACAACGGCTGTTGCATTTTTATGTTTGCTTTTTGTAAAATCTGATGCCTTAAACGACTTAGGTATTTTTGCTGCGGTAATTGTCATGGCTTCGGCTTTTTTCTCTCTTTTGATAGTTCCACATTTGTACAAACCGAAAGAAAATAATTTTGATCATAAGAAAAATGTGATCGATAAACTGGCTCATTTTTCATTTCATAACAATAAATTCTTAATTGGCTTTTGCGTTCTTATTACCATTATTTGCTGTTTTACGTATAATAATGTTGGGTTCAATAACGATTTGTCGCAATTAAATTTTGTTCCGAAAGAAATTAAATCCGCAGAAAAAGATCTTGAAGAAAGCACGAGTTTAACTTCAAAAACAATTTATGTTGCTTCTTATGGAAATAGCATGGAAGAAGTTTTGCAGCATAATACACAGCTTTTTACCGATTTATCTAAAGATAAACAACGTAACCAAATTTTAAATTTCAGTTCCGTTGGAGGAATTATGCTTTCGCAGAAAGCGCAAAAACAAAAGATCGAACAATGGAATTCGTTTTGGAACAACAATAAAAAACAAATTTTAAAATCAGAATTAATTGCCGAAGGTTCAAAATTAGGATTCAAACCTACAACGTACAGCGCATTTTTTGATCATTTAAATTTTGATTTCAAACCTGTTTCGGCACAAGATTATTTAAAAATTCAGGCTTTACAATTAAAAGAATTTGTAACCGAAAAAAATGGTTTTTATACCATTTCGACATTAGTAAAAGTTACTCCACAGCAGCGTGATTCGTTTATAAAATCGGCTGCAGCCAAAAATAATAGTATTGCCATCGACCGTCAGCAAATGAACGAAACGTTTTTCAGCAGTTTAAAAACTGATTTTAATTCGCTGGTTAATTATTCGTTTGTTGCCGTAATTTTGATTTTGTTTTTCTTTTTCCGCAGAATTGAATTGGTTATTGTTAGCTGTATTCCAATTGCTTTAACCGGAATTGTTACGGCAGGAATTATGGGCATTTTTGGCATTCAAATGAATATTTTCAGCATGATTGTGTGCACGTTGATTTTTGGTCACGGTGTCGATTTTAGCATTTTTATGACAAGTGCGCTTCAAAAAGAATATACGAACGGAAAGAATGAGATTGCGATTTACAGAACTTCGATAATTTTGGCCGTTATCACTACGATTCTGGGAATTGGCGCGATGATTTTTGCAAAGCATCCGGCATTGCGTTCTATTTCATCTGTTTCTTTAATTGGAGTTTTTGCAGCGCTGATTATTACCTTTATTTTCTACCCGATTCTCTTTAAATTATTTATTTCAAACCGATCAAAAAAAGGAAATCCTCCTTTTGTTTTACGCACTTTTATTCACGGTGTAATTTCGTTTTTTTATTACGGAATGGGCGGTATTTTAATGTCGATTTTCAGCATGACAATTATGCCGATTATTCCAATAAATGAAAAAACAAAAATGAAAGGATTTCGATATGTGATTTCAAAATTCATGAAATCGGTATTATATTCAAATCCTTTTATTCATAAAAAAGTCATTAATAAATTTAATGAAACTTTCGAAAAACCAGCGATAATTATTGCCAACCATTCGTCGTTTATAGATATTCTGGCAATGGGAATGTTGAGCCCGAAAATAATATTTTTAGTGAGCGACTGGGTTTACAACTCTCCTATTTTTGGCGGAACGGTAAGAAAGGCAGGTTTTTATCCGGTTTCTGAAGGAATTGAAGGCGGCGTTGAACATTTGCGTCAAAAAGTAAACGAAGGATATTCACTGATGATTTTTCCTGAAGGAACCCGTTCAGAAAGTAATCAGATTAAGCGTTTTCATAAAGGTGCTTTTTATCTTGCCGAAGAATTTAATTTGGATATAATTCCTGTAGTTATTCACGGTGCTTCAGAAGCAATTCCGAAAGGCGATTTTGTCATTCACCATAGTTATCTTACGGTTTCTATTTTAGAAAGAATTGCGCCAAATAATTTTTCTTTTGGAAAAAATTATGCGGAAAGAACCAAGCTGTTAAGTTCGTTTTTTAAAAATGAATATCATAAGATTCGTCAGGAATTTGAGGGTCCTTCTTATTTCAAAAAAATGCTTTTGCATAGTTATGATTATAAGGAAATTGAAATTATAAAAAGTGTCAAAAACAATTTAGAAAATCAATTAGAAACATATCATCATTTAAACAAACATCTTTCGGCGAAAGCTAAAATTTTACATATATCAAATGATTATGGTCAGCTCGATTTATTGTTAACCTTGCAGGAACCGCAAAGAAAAATATATTCGTACAACATTGACAAGGAAAAACAGGACGTTGCCAAAATCAATTATATTGTTAGAAAAAGAAAAATAACGTATTTAGAAAACCTTGAATCTCTGTTAGAAAATCAATACGATGCTGTTTTAATTTCTGATAAAGAGTACAAAATTGATCTTGAAAATAGTATTGCTGCAGCTTCATGTATTATTTTAATTGATAATCCGGGTTTAAAAAACACATTGATTAACTTTGGTTTTGATTCTATTTTAGAAGAAAACGCGTTAATTATATTAAAGAAAAATTAAAATGAAAGAGCAGTATGATGTCATAATTGTGGGCAGCGGTTTAGGCGGTTTGGTCTCGGCAATTATTCTGGCAAAGGAAGGATATAGCGTTTGTGTGCTCGAAAAAAACAATCAATACGGTGGAAATCTGCAAACTTTTGTGCGTGATAAAACCATTTTTGACACCGGAATTCATTACATCGGAGGTTTAAGTGAAGGACAAAATTTGTATAAATATTTTAAATATCTGGATATTATCGACCATTTGAATTTAAAAAAAATGGATGAGAATGGCTTTGATATTATCTCTTTTGGCGATGATAAAAACGAATATCCGCATGCGCAGGGTTACGATAATTTTGTCAATCAGCTGGGTGTTTTTTTTCCCGATGAAAAAGAAAATATTGAAAATTATTGCGATAAAATAAAAGTTATCTGTGACTCTTTTCCGCTGTACAATTTAAAATGGGAGGGGAAATATGATAATGAAATCCTGGCTTTAAATGCAAAAGAAACGATTGAAGAATGTACCAAAAATGAAAAATTAAAAGCCGTTTTGGCGGGTTCTAATTTTTTATACGCAGGTATTCCTGATAAATCGCCTTTTTACGTTCATGCCCTTTCGGTAAACTCTTATATTCAGAGTTCGTGGCGTTGCATTAATGGCGGAAGTCAGATTACAAAACAGCTTTTAAAACAGCTTAAAAAGTATGGTGGCGAATTTTATAAATACAAAGAAGTTGTCAAATTTAATGTTGAAGATAATAAAGTAACTTGTGTTGAAATGAAAGACGGAACTCAGGTTTCGGGCTCTTATTTCATTTCTAATATTGAACCAAAAACTACCTTGAAAATGGTAGGTGAAGAACATTTTAGAAAATCATTTTTTAGCCGTGTTCAAAGTCTTGAAGGTGTCATTTCCGCCTTTAGCTTGTATATTGTTTTTAAACCGGAAACGTTCAAATATATCAATCATAACCATTATCATTTTAAGAAAGCCGATGATGTCTGGACTTGCCATGATTATGATGAAACCAACTGGCCAAAGGCTTTTATGGCATCAATGAATGCTTCAAAAAAACAGGAAGAATGGGCAGAAGGAATGACTTTTATAACCTACATGAAATACGACGATGTTAGTCTTTGGGCGAATACCTTTAATACAACTGTCGAAAAAAACGATCGTGGAGAAAGTTATGAAGAATTTAAATCGAGAAAAGTTGCAAAATTTTTAGATGAAATCGAGATAAAATTTCCGGGAATTAAAGATTGTATTCAATCTATTCATACATCTACGCCGCTATCGTATCGTGATTATATTGGCGGCACAAACGGCAATATGTACGGTTATGTAAAAGATGCTGCGAACCCGATGAAAACATTAATTCCGTCAAAAACAAAATTAGACAATCTCTATCTTACAGGACAAAGCATTAATATGCACGGTGTTTTGGGCGTAACAATTGGTGCAGTTGTAACTTGTTCTGAAATTCTTGGAAAAGAATATCTGGTCACTAAAATTAACAAAGCCTCTGAATAAATAGCGATATGAAAAAGCAAAGTTTACTTCTATTCTTTATAGTATTTATATTGATATTTGTTTCTTGCGGTACATCAAAATCAATGCGTCATTTGCCTGATATTGCTCATTATGATGCACAAAAACCAATCGTAATAAAACAATCTCCGGAGCTTTTTACTTCGGGAAAAAACTCTTTATTAAAAAATAAACAAGGTCTTTGGGAATTATATGTTGAAGGTGATCCTTTAGAAATTGGACTTGCAACGGGAGCATTATCCGATTCTCTTTTAAAAAAGCAGGAACAAATATTTTTCTCCAGAGTTGAAGATATTGTTCCGTCAAGATTTCAACAAAATCTGCTTCGTAATTTTCTAAAATGGTACAATCGAAAATTATACCTGAATGTTCCGGAAGAATACCAAACCGAAATTTATGGCATTTCGCAATACACGTCTCCCAATTTTGACAATATTGCACCACAATTTCAACGCAGTTTATATTTGCACGGCGCGCACGATATTGGGCACGCTTTGCAGGATTTGGCTTTAGTTGGCTGTTCTTCTTTTGCTGCATGGGGCGAAAAATCTGAAAATGGAGATTTAATTTTAGGTCGAAATTTTGATTTTTATGTTAACGATGCTTTCGCAGAAAATAAGATAACTGCGTTTATAAATCCGAAAGAAGGTTATCCGTTTATGATGGTTACCTGGCCCGGAATGATTGGTACCGTTTCCGGAATGAATAAGGAAGGTTTAACGGTAACGATTAATGCCGGAAAATCGAAAATTCCGATCGTTGCAAAAACTCCTATTTCGATATTAACCCGTGAGATTTTGCAGCATGCCCAAAATATTGATGAAGCAATTACCATTGCAAAAAAAAGGGAAGTATTTGTTTCAGAATCTATTATGGTTGGAAGCGCAAAGGATAATAAAGCTGTTTTGATTGAAGTTTCGCCTAAAAAAATGGATGTCTTTGATGTTCCAAACAGTAATCAGTTAATTTGTTCGAATCATTTTCAAAGTGACGCTTTTAAAAATGATGAACGTAATCAATTGCAAATTGCAAATAGTCATTCGAAATATCGCTATGACAGAATGCAGGAACTTTTTAGTGAAAACCCAAAAATTAATCCTGAAATTGCTTCAAAAATATTGCGAAATACAGAAGGTTTACATGATATTGCTTTGGGTTATGGCAACGAAAAAGCGTTAAACCAATTAATGGCACATCACGGAATTATTTTTAAACCGAAAGAAAAATTAGTTTGGGTTTCTGCAAATCCGTATCAATTGGGCGAATTTGTCTGTTATAATTTAGATTCGATTTTTAAGGAAAGAAAAACTGCTCCGGCTGTTTCTATGGAAGAAGAAAACCTTAATATTGCCAGAGATCCTTTTATAGAAAGTGCGGCTTTTTCAAACTATCAGAAGTTTAAAATTGAAGATCGTAAAATGGATTTGTATTTGAAAAATAAAGCGAAAATTTCTTTCGAATTTATTCAGAATTACCAATCTTTAAACCCTGATTATTGGGTTGTATATTATAAAGCGGGATTGTACTTTTACGAACAGAAATACTTTCAGTTTGCACAAAACAATTTCGAAAAAGCATTAACCAAAGAAATTACAACTGTTCCTGAAAAAGAAGCAATTGAAAAATATTTAAAAAAACTCAAAAGAAAATGAACACGATTCCAACAATAGAAAAGGATTCTTTAGAACAAATTAAAAATTTTCAAGAGCAGAAATTAACGGAGCTTTTAACTTATATCAGTCAAAATTCTCCTTTTTACAAACGCCTTTTTGCCGGACAAAATATTGATGTTTCAAAAGTTAAAACACTTGACGATTTACAGCATTTACCTGTTACTACAAAAGAAGATTTACAACAATATAATGATGATTTTGTATGTGTTCCGCAACATAAAATTATTGATTATGCCTCGACTTCAGGAACTTTAGGCGATCCGGTTACTTTTGGTTTAACCGATTCTGATCTTGATCGACTTGCTTATAACGAAGCTATTTCATTTGCCTGCGCCGGAATTGCCGAAGGCGATGTGGTGCAATTAATGACTACAATTGACCGAAAATTTATGGCTGGTCTGGCTTACTTTTTAGGTTTGCGAAAATTACAGGTTGGTGTTATTCGTGTTGGCGCCGGAATTCCGGAATTACAATGGGATTCTATTTTAAAATACAAACCTTCGTACTTAATTACGGTTCCTTCTTTTTTATTGAAATTAATTGAATACGCTGAAATTCATGGAATCGATTATAATAATTCGAGTATAAAAGGAGCAATTTGTATTGGTGAATCGTTAAGAAATCAGGATTTTTCGATGAATACTTTATCTAAAAAAATTACTGAGAAGTGGAATATTAAGTTGTTTTCGACGTATGCTTCTACAGAAATGAGTACTGCTTTTACAGAATGTGAACACGGAATTGGTGGTCATCATCATCCGGAATTAATTATTATCGAAGTTTTAGACGAAGAAAATAATCCGGTAAAAAATGGTGAAATCGGTGAATTAACTTTTACCACTTTAGGTATTGAAGCTATGCCTTTATTACGTTTTAAAACCGGAGATATTGTACAATTACACAATGAACCTTGTGCTTGCGGAAGAAATACGGTACGTGTTGGTCCGGTTGTTGGCCGTAAAAAACAAATGATTAAATATAAAGGTACAACGCTTTATCCGCCGGCGATGAATGATGTTTTGACTGATTTTGATAACATCGAAAATCATATTATTGAGATTTCTACCAATGATTTAGGAACGGATGAAATCCTGATAAAAATCGCTTCAAAAAATCAGACTCCTGAATTTTTACAGGAAATAAAAGACCATTTCAGAGCGAAATTAAGAGTAACTCCAAAAATAGAATTTGCTCCAAAAGAAATATTAAATCCTTTAGTTTTTAATCCGATGAGCAGAAAACCAATTCGCTTTTTTGATTATAGAGTTCAATAAAGGTACAAAGTTGCAAAGGTTTAGAGGGACAAACGTTTTGTGAAAATCTGATAAAAAACTTTGTCCCGAGACTTCGGGATTGTTGCTCTGAACCTTTGAACCTCAATTTGGTACAAATTGAACTAAATGTTGTAATTTTGCACAAAATATTGAAGATGGTCAAGATTGGCAACATAGAATTACCTGAATTTCCCTTATTACTCGCACCGATGGAAGATGTTAGCGATCCGCCGTTTCGCAGATTATGCAAAACACATGGCGCTGACTTAATGTATTCTGAATTTATTTCATCGGAAGGATTGATTCGTGATGCAATCAAAAGTAGAATGAAGTTGGATATTTTTGATTACGAACGTCCGGTCGGAATTCAGATTTTTGGAGGAGATGAGGAAGCAATGGCGCTTTCGTCTAAAATTGTTTCTACTGTAAAACCGGATTTGGTTGATATTAATTTTGGTTGTCCGGTAAAAAAAGTAGTTTGCAAAGGTGCCGGTGCCGGAGTTTTGAAAGATGTCGATTTGATGGTGCGTTTGACAAAAGCGGTTATCAGAAGTACTGATTTGCCTGTAACGGTAAAAACACGTTTGGGTTGGGATGAAAGCTCTATTAATATTGATGAAGTTGCTGAAAGGCTTCAGGATATTGGTGTTCAGGCTTTAACAATTCACGCCAGAACCCGTGCACAAATGTATAAAGGTCACGCCGATTGGTCGCATATTGCACGTGTAAAAAACAATCCCAGAATTACAATGCCTATTTTTGGAAATGGCGATATCGACAGCCCTGAAAAGGCATTAAAATATAAAAACGAATACGGTATTGACGGAATCATGATTGGCCGTGCCGCAATTGGTTATCCGTGGATTTTTAATGAAATTAAACATTTTTTTAAAACGGGAGAACATTTGCCTGCACCGACCGTTATTGATCGCGTAGAAGCCGCCAGAAATCATTTAATGTGGTCGATGGAATGGAAAGGTGAACGCTTGGGAATTGTTGAAATGCGTCGTCATTATACCAATTATTTTAAAGGAATTCATTCGTTTAAAGAATACAAACAAAAATTAGTTACGACTGATGAACCTGAAAATCTTTTTGCAATTATGAAAGAAATCGAACAGGTTTATGCAGGATACGAATTTGTTTAAATATAAAAAAAAGACCTTCAAATTTGAAGGTCTTTTTTGTGTAAATTAATCATCATAATGAAATCTACATTGCAATATTACACATTTTTGGTCAACACCTTTAGCTCCTGAAACTTTATAAACTAAACGATGTTCTCCGTTAATTCTTCGGGACCAAAAACTTTTTAAATCATGACGCAAAGGTTCTGGTTTCCCAATTCCCTTAAATGGATTTTCTCTAATTGATTTAATTAATTCTTTTATTTTTATCGCTGTGTCTGTGTCATTTTCAATCCAAAATTCAAACTCTTCCCAACCATTTTTTGTAAAACAAATATCCATAAAATCTAAAGTTCATCTAAATTATATGTGGTAAGTTTTCCATTTTCCATTTGCTCTATAGATTCTGAAAGTCTCTTTCTATTTGCTTTAGTTGATAATAAATGTTGCGTTTCTAATATCGAGTTGTATTCTTTCATAGATATTATTACAATTGCATCTTCCTCTGTATTTCTCGGAACAACAATTATTTCTGATGATTCAGATACTTCATCAAAATAGTTTTTAATATTTTTTCTTAATGTTGATATTGTTATTGCTTTCATTTTTTAAATTTATAGCGTACTTTTATTTGTACGTTCAAAGGTACAAAATAATTTTAATAAAAAAGACCTTCAAAATTGAAGGTCTTTTTTATTGAAATTTAAACTTGAATACGTTTCCACTTTCCTCTTTTATAAAAGAAAATTCCCGCCAAAGTAATAGCGGTTTCTGCAACCGGAATTGCAATGAAAACACCTGTTGGTCCCATATTAAAATGTTTGGCCAATATAAATGCGAGCGGAATTTGAAACAGCCAAAATCCGAAAAAATTAATTCCGGTTGGAGTCCAGGTATCGCCTGCTCCGTTGAATGTATTGATTAAAACCATTCCGATTCCGTAGAAAATAAATCCAACACTCATAATTTGCAGCGCTTCAACGGCTACTGTTTTTACCAGTTCGTCATTCGTGAAAAACGAGATAATATATTTTCCAAAACACAGTGTAATTATCATAATTGTTGCCATGAAAATCACATTATATTTAGCTGTTGTAAAAACAGATTTTTCGGCACGGTCGATTTGCTTTGCTCCTAAATTTTGCCCAACCAGAGTTGCGGCGGCATTACTTAATCCCCAAGCCGGAAGAATGAAAAACATCATAATTCTTAACGCCGTTTGATAACCTGCAGAACCGTGATCGCCTCCTGTTGTTGCTACTAATTGTGCTAAAAATATCCAGCTGCAGGATGCAATTACAAATTGTAAAATTCCCGGAGCGGCAATTTTTACTAATGCTTTTATTTGTTTAAAATCAGGGGCGAAATAAGCTATTTTAATTTTTAAAATTCCGTTTCCGGAAAACAAATGATATACCTGATACAATACTCCAATACTTCTTCCTAAAGTAGTTGCCAAAGCGGCGCCTGTTAATCCAAAAGCAGGAATTGGTCCTAGACCATTAATCAATATCGGACATAAAATAATGTTGCAAATATTAGCAATCCACAAGCTTTTCATTGCAATGGCTGCGTTTCCTGCTCCACGAAATATTCCGTTAATCAAAAATAAAAGCATGATGCATAAGCTTGAGCCAATCATGATTTGTGTAAATCGATAACCGTGTTCAGCGGCATCAACAGATGCTCCCATCAACAGGAGAATATCTTTGGCATAAATAACACCCAAAATACTCATTACACTATTTACTGCAAATGCAATAATAATAGCCTGCATTCCGGCTTTTGCTGCAGCGATTGGATCTTTTTCTCCAATACGTCTCGCAACAACCGCTGTTGCCGCCATGCTCATTCCAATTGCCAGGGAATATATAATTGTTAAAACAGATTCTGTTAAACCAACGGTTTGAATGGCAAAACTGCTGTGTTCTAAATGTCCGACGAAATATAAATCGACCAAAGCAAAAACGGATTCCATCATCATTTCTAAAACCATGGGAATGGCTAATAAAATGACTGCTTTTTTGATACTTCCGGCAGTATAATCAAAAGATTCATCTCCTTTGATTGCTTGTCTTAATGTGGTGAAAATTTTAGAAAATAAACTTTTCTTTATTGTAGTTTCTGTCATGATTTGTTAGGATAAATGATAAAATTAGCTCAGATTCGTTAATCTAAACTCGGGAGAAATAAGCGTAAGTACCCTAATTATTCGAAAGATAAATAGGATTAGGCAGAAACAATCATATGCTGTAGTTTTTACGGCGATAAATATAAGTAATATTTTTTAGGAAGAAATATTAATCTAATAAGTTTTTACTCACACGACTGCTGGCAATTAATGATGATACAAAACCAAGTGAAACAATGGTTGTCATAACAATCAAAACATTTTCGAGATTAAAAACAACCGGATATGCTAATGTTGGGGTGATCATAATTAGTTCATATCGTTGTTGTAAAAGCACTAAAATAATACCCAGAACCAAACCAATTAAACCGCCAAATACACTTAATAATGTTCCCTGAAGTAAAAATATTTTTCGAAGATTATTGATTTCAGTTCCTAAATTAAAAAGGGTTTTAAGATTTCCTTTTTTCTCTAAAATCATCATAATTAGTGCTCCAACCAAATTAAAAAGTGCTACAATAATCACTAATGTAAAAATTAGATAGACTACTATATTTTCTGTATTGAGCATTTTATATAAAGACTCATTTAATTGTGCTCTGTTTTTTACGGTGATTTTGTTTTTGAAAATATTCCCGAGTTGAGCCTTTATTGCGTTTTCATCCGCATTTTCTTTTAGATGAAATTCAATACCTGAAATCTGATTGGGTTTGTACATCAACAATTCCTGCGCTAAAGCTAAGTCAGCAAATACATATTTAGAATCTAAATCTTCACTTATAGAATAAATTCCAACCGGTAAAACATCGGTTTTATTAAATGCTTCTTCGGGATTTTCAAAAGCTCCTTTTCCGGGTTTTGGAGCAAATATTTGCAGCGGATTTTCGAAGTCTAATATTCCCATCGAAAAATCTCTGGCAATGCCATAACCCACTACAACCTGATATGTGTCTGGTTTAATCCATTGTCCGTTAAAAAGTTTTTTATTGATGTCGTTTACTACGGGATACAGACTGTCAACTCCTTTTAAATAAGTAACTTGTTGTTTGTCTTTAAACAAAAACAAAACACGTTCTTCGATAATTTTGGTGTATGAGGCGACGCCATCAATTTTTTTAATCTGATGGTCCTGATCCGGTGTTATCAAAAATGATTTTCCGTGCGTACTTGTCATTTTTAAATCAGGATCGATTTCGTTTGTAAACGAAAGACTAAAAACTTTTAATCCGCTAAAAACGGATAAAACCACAAACAAAGCCATTGTACCAACTATAATTCCCAAGCTGGCAATGCGGTTGATAATATTAATAGCGTTGTTTTTACTTTTGCTAAAAATATAACGTTTGGCTATGTAAAGGGGGAAATTCAATTTATGATTTTCTTCTTTTGTCTAAAAGATCACGATTTTCGATTGGGTTTTCTCTATTTGATAAAGCGTTATCAATTTTTTCGATATAATCTAAAGAGTCATCGATAAAGAATACAAGATTTGGTACGCGGCGCAATTGCAAACGTACACGTTGTGATAAATCGTGTTTGATTAATGTTGTATTTGATTTTATTCCGTCTAAAGTTTCCTGTGCTTTGTCCTGAGGAAAAATGCTTAAATAAACCGTTGCCACAGATAAATCTGAAGTAACACTAACTTTGGATACCGAAATTACCAAATTACTAATTCCGTTTTTTCTCACTTCACCTTGCAAAATATCAACCAGATCTTTCTGGATGACACCGCCTATTTTTTTCTGTCTATTTGTTTCCATAATGCAAAAATACTATTTTTAAATTTCAATTGAAATTATAATATTAAAAAGGGAGCTAATTGCTCCCTTTTCTTTATCTGTTTTGTAACCATCCTTCCGGATTGTTATTTGATGTATTTTGAAGAATTAAAAACTTAATAATTGTTTTTCCGGTATCGCCGCTGGTTCTTACTTTTCCAATACTTTGCTTGATACTTACTTTATCGCCTTTGCTTACAAATACCTGACTCAGGTTTTGATAGACGGTAAAATAATCTCCATGCTGAATCATAACGGCTCTGTTAATTGGCGATAAAACCATAACGCTCGAAACTTCTCCTTCAAATACCGCACGGGCTGTTGCTCCTTGTTCTGTAGTAATTTCAACTCCGGAGTTATGTACGGTTAATGATGGATAAAGCGGGTGTGGCTGATCTCCGTATCCCAGCGATATAAATCCTTTTTCTACCGGCCATGGTAATTTTCCACGGTTTGCTTTAAAATCGGCAGCTAAAATTTTACCTTCGGGTGTTAATGCAATTTTAGATGATGAAACCGGTGCTGTTGATGCTGTTGATCCCGGGTTATCTTTTGCTTTTTCAAGAGCTGCTTTTCTGTTTGCTTCGGCAATAGCTTCACGAATTAAACGATCAATTTGTCTGTCAATACGTTTTGCTTCTGCCTGTTTATTTCTTGTATCGGCAATAATTTTATTCTTATCTCTTTTAATTTCGTTAACAAGTTTTTGCTGTTCTTTCTTTTCAATTTCTAAGCTTTGCTTTTCTTTTTGATTTTCAGCAATAATTTTTTTCTTTACTTGTCTTTGTCCGTCCAATTTTGCATTAAAATCAAGTAATTGAGCTGTTTTTGACTGAATTTCTAATCCTTGATTTTTTCTGAAATTGGTATATTGTTTTAAATATTGTGCTCTCTTATACGCTTGCAGAAAACTTTCAGAAGATAAAATAAACATGGCTCTGCTTTGTTCAGATCGGCTTTTATATGATTTCAAAATCATTTTAGCATAATCTTCCTTTAGAACCGTAAGTTCTTTTTTTAGTTTATTAACCTGAACCTGGTTAATATACATATCGTTATTTAAGATTTTCTCTTGTTTTGCTGTTGTATTAATCAGTTTTTCTTTCAGTTTAATTTTATTAGCCTGAATTAAAAACACATTTACTGCTGATTTTTCTTTTTTCTTTACAGATTGCAACATTTTTTCGTTGTCTCTAATTTCCTGCTGAATCTGAGCTTTTCGCTGTTCAAGTTTTTCTTGCTGCGAATCTTGTGCCCACGTAAAAGTTGTGGCACATATAAAAATTAGGCTGAGGAGAAATTTCGGCATGTTTATCTTTTCTTTTTGCAAATTTACTTAATTAAAACTTTCTTGTAACCACCCGGCACGCTATAAGGGAAAGAAAGTTCTTCATTAAACGAAATATTATTGTAATTTAAATTGATGTCTGTTTTTCCTTTTGGCTGTATCGCATTAATTTCGATACTTGTTGGAAGATTTCCCTGATCGAAAACTTTGTTGTCAGCATATTTAATCTCTAACATAATGTTTTCTGTCGCCTGCGTAATTTGTTCTTTTTGCAGCAAATATTTTTCAGGTTCCAAAAAGAAAGCTTTTTTCAATTGAGTGTCTTTTTCATCTTCTAAACGAATCAGGTTTTCTACAATTGTTTGTGTATATTTTCCTTTTCTTAAATCGTCTAAAGCTTCTCCAACCAATAAATTTTGCACTTTACTATAATCAAGTTCTGTTCCCAGCCATTTACTTAAACTGGTAAAATCTCCTTCATAATAGGTACTGTTTATTTTTTCGTAATAGCTTACAGTTGTTGGCGTAATTAATGCTTTTGCCATTGTGATGCCAAGAAAACGAACACTTATTAAAATCTGTTTGTCTTTTTCGATTCTAATTTCGGCTGTTACATTCTGACTTTGTTTTTCATCAACATATTTTGCACTTGCTTTTATGTATAATGTTTTAAAATCTAATTTATTATCGTAATGTTTTTCTATAACTTTATTGTCCTTTTTTGCAACAACTTCGTTAGTATCTGTGTTTTGTACTGCAACTGCTTTTGATTTACATGAAATCATAAAAACTGATGCCAATACAATTACTATATATCTTTTCATCTTGAATTTTCTTTTTACTTCTTTTTCTTTAATAATTCATTTGCCTTCAAAAAGTATTCCTCTTTTTTCTTGGCATCTCCCAATCCATTATAAGCTTCTCCTAACTGAATATTAAAATTTGCTTCAAGCTTAACATCATCAACCACATAATCTAATCCCATTTCTAAAACGGTTTTTGCGTTTTTAAATTGCTGCAGCTGATTGCTTCCTAATCCTGCATAATAATAAAATTGCGGCTGACTTGGATAAACTTCTATCATAGTCATCGCTCTTTTTGTCATCGGTTCAAATTGTTTTGCCTGTGTGTAAGCATCAAGCAAAAGCAAATTGGTTTCGCGATCTGTATCTGAATTTGATTTCAGGTCTTTTTCATAATACCTGATTGCGTTTTCAAATTGATTTTTGCTATGATAAAATTTACCTATTTCTTTCGCAACATCAACATTTGGGTCATTATCAAAATAACCAATTGCTTTTTCTAAAGCGGGTGCATATTGCGGGTTTTTATTCACATAAATCAAAAATTCATTTAATGTGCGATGTTTTATTTTTGAATCAATTTTTGAACTTGCCAAAATTATATTCATCGAATTAATTGCTTTTTCTGACTGATTAGTGTCTAAATATCCTTTAAACAAACTTACCTGCGCCCACTCTGAAGTTGGAATTTCTTTTGCTAATTGTTTTGCAACATCCAGCGCTTTTTCTGTTTCTTCTGATTTTGAATACAAAAAAATCAGATCTGTATAATTTGATTCTTCTTTTGGATTCTTTTTAATCTTGTCAATTAAATTTGAAGCCTCTGAATTTTGATATTTTCCCTGCGACAAAATTTGCATTTTATAACGATCACGATCTTCAGATTTACCAAACTTATCGTTCATTTCATTAATCGTTGCAAGCGCTTTATCGTACTGATTTGAAATCATATACAACGAAATTAAATCATCTTTATATTCTTCGTCAAACGGAATAATTTTTTGAATTGTTTCGATTGCCAAAGGATAGTTTTTGGTTTCATAACTTACATCGTAAATTCCCAACCAATACCATTTATTTTTAGGATCTAATTGTGTCGCTTTTTCAAATGAACTTTGGGCATTATTATAATCTTTTAATGCCAGATAATTTTTCCCTAATTCAAAATAAGCTACTGCGTCATTAGGTTTTAGTTTGATACATTTTTCTAAAGATACAATCGCTTTATCGTAATTTTCAATTCCTTTTTGTTTCAATGATTCATAAAAAGAGTCCTGATACTCATCTGTTGCCATAGCAATATCTTCCGGATTAGTCTGTGCCATAACCGAAAATATATTGCTAAACAAAGCGAATATTAAAATTACTAAAACTCTTTTTTTCATCATTTACATAATTTCTTTTTAAAGTATTATTCTAAAACAGAATAATCACCAATGCTAATACTTGTAAACTTACCATCATAACTAACGTGGTTTCCAATCATTGCATTGTCCAGGTTAGCATTTTTTATTTGCGAATACGTTTGTACTAAACTGTTTTTTATTGAACTGTCGATAACATGACATCCTTTTCCTAAAGAAACATTTGGACCCACGGTTGCATTTTTCAACACTACATTTTCGCCAATAAAACAAGGCGGAATAATGGTTGAGTTTTCTAAAGTTACGTCATAATCTACTAAATGCTCACCATCATTGTGTAAAAACCCTAACATTCTTGTATTAGTCTCTACAGTTACATCTTTATTTCCGCAATCCATCCATTCATCTACGCTTCCGGTTTTAAAAACTTTTCCGTTAGCCATCATTGCTTTGATTCCGTCATTGATCTGATATTCACCACCATTTTGAATATTATTATCCAAAACGCCCTGAAGTTCTTTTTTCAAATCTCCAACTTCTTTAAAATAGTATATTCCGATAACGGCCAAATCGCTAACAAATTCTTTTGGTTTCTCAACCAATTCTACGATTTCATTGTTGTTGTTTAATTTTACAACGCCAAATGCTTCCGGCTGATCTACTTGTTTTACCCAAATCACAGCATCTGCCGAAGGATCTAATTCAAAATCTGCACGTATTAATGTATCTGCATAGGCTATAACTGCCGGACCTGATAGAGATTCTTTGGCACACATAATGGCATGTCCGGTTCCTAAAGGTAAATCCTGACGGTAAATAGACGCTTTTGCTCCTAAACTTCCTGCCAATTCTTCTAAACTTGCTACAAGATCATCGCCAAAAAAAGCAGGGTCTCCTAAAATAAAAGCCACTTCTTCGATTGGTTCTTTTAATATTTTTGCAATATCTTCAACTAAACGATGTACTATAGATTTTCCTGCAACCGGAATTAATGGTTTTGGAACAGTTAATGTATGTGGCCTAAGTCTTGATCCTCGACCCGCCATTGGAACGATTATTTTCATTTTGAAATTATTTTAAATATGGGAAGATTAAAAATCTTCAGTTTGGTTAGTTCAAATTATACTACAGCAAAGTTTGCAATCCTAAGGTTTTATTTCTGTTTCTCTTAAAATTTTTACCACAAAGTTCGCAAAGGTTTTCACAAAGATTACAAAGTTAGTTTCGCTTTATTTTGAGGCCGCAAAGTTTATAAACTGATCGCTGAAACTGCGACTGAAAACTGATTACTGAAAACTACTTAACTCCTGTGCTTCCAAAACCGCCTTCGCCTCTTGAAGTTTCAGAAAGTTCTGCAACTTCCATCCATTCTGCTCTTTCATGTTTGGCAATAATCAATTGTGCAATTCGTTCTCCGTTTTCGATTACAAATTCATCATTAGATAAATTTACTAAAATTACGCCTATTTCGCCTCTGTAATCAGCATCGACAGTTCCGGGAGAATTTAAAACCGTTACTCCTTTTTTTGCTGCCAAGCCGCTTCTTGGTCGCACTTGCGCTTCATAACCAATTGGCAATTCGATAAAAAGTCCTGTTTTTACGATGGTTCTTTCTAATGGTTTTAAAACTATTGATTCGGTTAAATTGGCACGTAAATCCATTCCTGCCGAAGCAATTGTTTCGTAATTTGGTAATGCGTGTTGTGACTTATTGATTATTTGTATTTTCATTTTTATTTTATAAAGATTAAAAAGTAACACTACTTTCTATTCATAATTCCTTTAATGGTGTCTTTTTCGTTATGATAAACAAAATATATAAAAGCTAATAATAACGGAATTCCAACAAAATAATTTTCTCTAAATCCATAAAAAGAAATAGCCGAAAACAAAATTGAAATTCCTAAATATGCTCCAATTTTATTCATATCATAAGGTATTGGATAATATTTATTTCCTAAAATGTATGAGATTAACATCATACTTCCATAAGCTGAAATTGTTGCGATTGCTGAGCCGTAATAACTGTATTTTGGAATTAATATATAATTTAAAACCAATGTTACAATAGCACCAACTATAGAAATGTAAGCGCCAATTTTTGTTTGATCTGTTAACTTATACCAAACGGATAAATTGTTGTAAATTCCTAAAAAGAAATTGGCCAGAATAATTAAAGGTACCACTTTCATGGCTTCCCAATATGATTTATTATCCAGCAAAAGATATTTTAAAACATCTGCAAAAACAATAACTCCCAATAGAATCAACGAACCAAAAATCACAAAATATTTGGTGATTACAGCATATGTTTGTGGTGCATTTTCGTTTTTTGAGTGGCTAAAAAAGAATGGCTCAATTCCTAATCTGAAAGCGGTTGCAAACAAAACCATAAATAAACCTAATTTATAGCAGGCAGAATAAGCCCCCACTTCTGACTTGGCTAAATTTTCTGGTAATAAATATCCAAGCAAAATTTTATCAAAATGTTCATTAACTGCAAATGCAAGTCCGGCAACCAAAATTGGTAAACCGTATTTCATCATTTTTTTCCAAAGTACTGGATCAAATTTTCTGCCAAGTGAAAGATAATTCGGCGAAAGCACTACAAAAGTGGCTAAACTTGCCAACAGATTTGCAATGAAAATATACGCAATCTGGAAATTTTCTACATATAAATTATCCCAAACAGAATTTGGATGTGACGCTGCCAATTTTGGCAAGTATATTAAAAAGAAGAAATTCAGCAACATATTAATGAACACATTTCCAATCTTAATTGCTGCATAAACCATTGGTCTCTGGTTGGCTCTTAATTTTGAAAATGGTACTAAAACCAGAGCATCCAAAACTAATATCCAAACTGAATAGGTTATATATTGCGCGTCAACTTCGGCCCAGTTTGCTAAGGTATTTCTAAATATTAATGCCGCAAAAAGAAACCCGATCGACGACCAAAATATTGATATTGTTGATGTTGCAATGACATTTTTCTTGTCTTCTTCGGCGCTGTAAAACCTAAAAAAAGCCGTTTCCATTCCATAAGAAAGTACAACGTTAAAGAAAACCATCCAGGATAAAACAATCGAAACTTCTCCGTATTCTGCAGTTGGTAAAATCCCGGTATACAGTCGTACTAATAAAAAACTTAGCATTCGGGGTAATACTGTTGCTAATCCGTAAATAGCAGTTTGTTTGAATAGACTTTTATATAATCCCAAAATATGTATGTAATAAAGTTTGTAACACAAAAATAACCAATTCTTTCGTTTATTATTGATTTTGTTGAATTCAATAAAAAAACTTCGGTATATTTTTATACGGTTAATTTTTTTTCGTCCAGAATTTTAACAAAATGAAATCCTTTTGGACCATAACCCTGATTGTAGTAAAAACGATGTGCAGCAAAATTTCCTGTAAAAGCGTCCAAAACAATACTGCTGCAATCTAAATCTATGGCTTTTTGTTCGATATAATCTGTAAGCAATTTTCCAATTCCTCTGGAACGAAACTCAGGATTAACAACAAAATTATCTATTTCAAGATATTTACCTGTCCATAACTTAGTTGCAGACCAACATCCGGTAATTCCAAGACAAATTCCACTTTCAAAAACTCCAATCTGGATATAATTGTGTGGTACCATTTGAGAAAGATAATCTTCATATTTCTCAACGGAAATATTGGGATAAAGAAATCGTATGGTTTCAATATTTTCCAACATATCCTGAATTGTAGTAAGTTCTCGTATTTTTAATTCCATGATGTTTTAAGATAGTTGTCAAAATTAATAAAAAACAAATTATTCAGGATTGAAAATAGTATTAATTAGTCAAAATAAAAGATGAATTACAGTTTGTATCTGAACGGAAACAATAGATTGCTCACAGAGATAATCTCTTGATTTTAAGAGGTTTTACAGTTTAAACATCTAAAAAAGAACTAAAACATGTGAAATATATAAATTCCTGTCAAAAATTATGTAACATTTTTTTAACAGTCTCTTCTTAAATTTGCTTCACAGGGATTGAGAAAGCTAAATACAACCCGTATAAAAAAGGAAGCACTGGGACTGATAAAGCTTGTTTGTTCCCATAAAAGACAAAGCACAAGGGATTGATTCTGCTGAAATGTAACCCTAAAAAAACAGAGCATTGGGACTAATAAAGCTAGTTTGTTCCCACGAAAGACAAAGCACAAGGGATTGATTCTGCTGAAATGTAACCCTTAAAAAAACAGAGCATTGGGACTAATAAAGCTAGTTTGTTCCCATGAAAGACAAAGCACTGCAGAGACATAAATCTGCCTTTTAGATTTATAAAATGGTACTGATTCTCGGTTTATGATCAAATTGGGAATCACCATTTTATAATCATTTTTATTTAAAATAAAACTACTATATATTAATACAAAAAGAGCCAGCAATATAATTGCTGGCTCTTTTTTATTGTGTTTATATCAGAAATATTACATTTTTAATTTTTCAAATAATGAAATGATAAATGTATAACAAAACCTAAAAATCATATAATAATCCAACAACATTGTTATAGTAAATTTGTTTTGTAGGGATTTGATAACAGCTGATTTGTAACCCTTAAAAAAACAGAGCACTGGGACTAATAAAGCTAGTTTGTTCCCATAAAAGACAAAGCAATACGGAGACGTAAATCTACCTATAAATTTTATAAAATGGTGTTGATTCTCTTTTTTGATTAATTGAGAATCACCGTTTTATAAGTTTAAAAAGAAAAACTAAAAAACTACTATAAATAGAAAGAGCCGACAATTACTTGTCGGTTTTTTTGTGCCTTTTTTTCATAGTTAGTGCTTCTACAAAAGCCTTATTCTGTTACTTATAAAACGTATAGTGGCTATTGTGCTATCATAATCTTATCTAACTTTCTTTTTCCGAATTTCTTAAAAAATAGTCATCGACAATGTCTAAGCCTTTTTAATCTGGATTATTTAAGGAAATCATTGCTTCATTACTATTTATTATCGGAGTTAATTAAATGAATAAAGCATTATGAAATTACTAAATGTCAAACTATTCCTTTTTCTGTTCTTATTATTTCCTTTAAAGAATATTTTTTCGCAAAATGTTACTATTCCTTTGGTAAAAATAAAAGATCACAAAGAAAACACGGCTGTAATAAATATTGATTGTGATTATGATTTTTTACCTAATAATGGAATTCAACTAATTGCGCAATATCCTGAGATAAGAGAAACAAACAGCTATAATGTATCTTCTGTTGATTATGCTCCGGTTGGAGATTTTGATAGAGGAGAAAAGGTTTTTAATATTAGTGAGAGTGATGATGTTTATAGCAAAATTATAAACTTACCGTTTGCCTTTTGTTTTTACGGTAATTTATATTCACAAATTATAATAAGTGATAACGGAATAGTAAATTTTAATACTCTTTTGACAGAACAGAAGTCTGATCGTGCTCCTTCTGGGTCGATTCCTAATGGACTTACCAGAAATTCTATTTTCGGAGTTTTTCATGATATGCAAGGTGTAGATAAGATATTATATAGACAAGAAGGAAATTTTCCTAACAGAAAATTTATTATTAATTATAATAATCTCCCACAGTATGGTTATGGAGTGGCTGGTAAAAGTTCCACTTCGCAAATTGTTTTATATGAAACAACCAACATAATAGATGTGTATGTAAAAGACCGCTTTAAAAATGAAGGTAGTAATTCTGTCATTGATGGAAATTCATTTCAAAAAAATGCAGCTATAGGTCTTACTAATTACGACTCAAGCGCAGGAATTGCTGCTCCTGGACGAGATAGCGGAAATTGGGAAGCTCATAATGAAGCATGGAGGTTTACTCCAAATGGAAATACCAATATTGCTATACAATGGTTTAATGATGGAAGTGAAATTACAGGAACACGAAATTTGGAAAACATACTGGTTTATCCCACTCAAAATGCAAAATATGAAGTAACCGTAACTTATAATTTGTGTACTCCAGTTTGGGTTACAGATACTATAGAAGTACAATTTTCTCAGGATTTCCCAACCGCGAAAGAAATTACAACAGCTGCCTTTTGCGTAAATAATGGCGAAAGTTATACGCTGGATTTAACTTTGTATGAACCAGAAATAAATCCCGATTCGTCACTTTCCTTCTCTTATTTTGAAGATCAAAATCTTACAATTCCAATATCTGATTCTAAAAATGCGTATTCTTTTTCGAATAATAAAACAATATATGTCAAGGTATTAAAAAGTGGAGTTTGTTACAGTACCACAAAGTTAAATCTGAAATTAAATAAAAAACCGATAATTACTCCGAATCAATTCTTTGAAAAATGTGATGAAAATAATGATGGAAAAGAAACCATTAATTTAAATACTCTGGGCATTACGGGGTTAAATGGAATTACTTATAAATATTTTGAATCTCAGGAAGCTGCTAATAATGGTAATCCTGAAATAACCAATTATACGGCTTATCCTTTAGATGTTAACGGAGAATCTGATAATACAAAAACCTTGTATTTACGAGTATGGAATACTTCATATAATGATCCGGATTGCTATACTATTGTTCCATTTAAAATAAAACTAAAACAGTATATAAAAGTAAAAACACCAGATAAAGCTTTTTTAATTTGTAATGTAACGGAGGGGCAATTAATAAAAAATTATAATTTAACTCAGCATGAAGCACAACTTCTGGATTCTCCAATTACAGGAATAAACCTTGAATATTATACTAATTCCAGTTATGCTGCTTCTTATAAAATACTCAATCCTGCTTCTGCAACTTTGACTATGAATACTACTATTTATGTAAAGGCAACAGCTGTTGGTTATTGTGATGCATATACGCAAATTTCACTTGCAGCAGATGATGATTGTGACGGCTCGCCTGGCGGAGGTGGCGGTGGCGGAGGAGGAACAGCAACTGGTCCCGGCGGTCCCGGCGGTGGTGGTGGCGCTATTTGTGATACAAATGAAACTTCATTTACAGTGAATCTGGATGTAGATTATCTCAAATTCTATTTACAGGGAGGATTGACTTTATCCGATATTACCCTGATTGGGTTTTATGATTCTGCCAACAATTCCCTGCTTACGGATATGGCTCCTTATACTTATATTTTTTCACCTCCTTTTTTTAAAGTAGTTCAGGCACGATATAAAATAAATAATAGCGGGATAGAATCGTATGTCAATTTTCCGGTAAGTGCATCAAAAAAAGCAACAATAAATCCGAGCACTTTTGAAATATGTGATATCTATAATGACGGAAAAGAAATCATTACTATAAAGTCAAATTACGATCCAAAACCAAAATGGCAAATGGCATTGGAAGCAGAATATCCCGGAGCAACAATACATTTTTTTGCTGCCTTGGAAGATTTGAATAATTATGAAGCTGACCCAAGTAATATTACTAAAATTATAACCGACATAAATTTAATTCGTTCCCAGACAACGATATATGTTTATGTAAAATATTATGGTTGTATTTATACCCATGAACTAAATTTTAATCTGGTTCCTATTATCGAAAAATCAATAAATCCTGCTTATGTAGTTTGTGATTTTGATGATGATAAAAAAGAAATTGTAGACATAATTAAAATAAGTAATAATGAAACAGATATAAAAAATGAACTGTCAGCCACACAATTAAGCAAATTACAAACTCCAATACGATACTATCGAACTTTGGTTCAAGCTCATTCAGGAGCAACAAATTATATTTCTAATCTCACTAATTTTGAGATCAATCCTTTGCAAATGTCTGTATTTGCAAGACTCAACATAAATGAGGAATGTCCTGTTATAGTTGAAGTTAAATTTCAGTTTACTACTGCTGTAGCTTTGCCTGTTCTTAAAAACTTACTTATATGTGATGTAAATAATGATAATCAGGAATTTGTGAATTTAAATGAAGGACTGGTAAGCAGTGATCCAAATGCTGAAATTACTTTATACGCTACTTTGTCTGCCGCAGAGGCAGGAAATGAAGGTTCACCATTTTTTATTTCTAATATATTGGCAGTAAATTATCTGGTAACGGTTTCTCCCACGACTATTTATGTTCGGGTATACGATAAAATTACTACCTGTTGGAAAATAGTATCTTTTAATGTCAATCTTATTAAAACTCCGGTACTTACTAATACCATTATTAAAAGTTGTGATTTTGAAAATGATGGTAAGGAACTTTTAACCGCTAGTTATATAAAGGATCAACTTATTGCTAACAATCCAAGTCTTTCAGCCGGTATGGTTTATAAATTTTATAAAACGCAGGCAGAATCCATAGCTAACACAACATCTTTGATTGCTGCTATTGAAGGAACTTCAGCTAATTCTGTTTGGGTTAATGTTGCTCAAAATATCGGAGATTGCCCAATAATAGTTGAACTGAAATTTGATCTGGTAAAGTCTCCCGAATTAGAAACAAAACCGCTGGTTTATACAATTTGTAATAATAATACAGGGAATGAAAATGCTGCAATTAAAGAAAATGTGATATTAGATAAATACAGAGATGATATTTTAGGATTTCCAATAACTGCTAATCATACATTTACTTATTATGACACTTCTGAAAATGATGCTATTGCAGGAGGAAGTTTTGGCAAAGTATCTTCTGCTTATACGATAACTTCATTTCCTAAAACAATTTGGGTGAGAGTAATTTATACACCAACCGGATGTTTTTCTATCAAACCAATTATTTTCGAACAAACTCCTTCTCTGGAAAATGTTATCATAGATTCTGAAATTATTGCGTGCGGAAATGGAGAAATGTCTAAGGAAGTTGATTTACGAAATTACCCTCCACAAATGATAACAGCATCTTCAAACCTAAATGATTTTGCCATAAGTTATCACAACTCACGAGCTAATGCAGTAAATAATGTTATTTTAAATCTGGACATAACACGATTTATCGCAACCAGTAAAAGTGAAATCTGGATAAAATTTGCCTCTAAAGCAACGGGGTGCTATATCATTAAAAAATTGAGTGTAATTATTTATGATACTCCTAAAGCACAGGATATATATGAGGCCGTTTGCGATGAAACGGATGGGAAACTGGATGGAGAATATGTCATTCCTGATTTACATGTTTTTAAAACCCGAATAATTAACGGAGAATCTAATCTTGAAAATCTATACATCTATACTTATTATAAAAACCAACTTGATGCTGTTGCAGGAAACGGAAATACAGTTAATAATTTAAATTATACTTTTACAGAAGCAGATGTACTATCCGGAAATTTTTCCGATTCCCATACTATTTATGCACGTATTGACAAAAAAGATAATACCGGATGTTTCTCTGTTGTAGGTATACAATTCCAGATTAATAAAAAAGTTTCTGTAAATTCAATCCAGCCGGAGCTTTTTAAATGTGATGAATCAGACAATGACGGAAAAATAAATTTTGATTTAAGTTCTGTAAAACTCAACATTTCTACAGACACAAATGTTGGATTTAAATATTATCCTACCAAAAATGACGCGCAAAATAGCACCAATGAAATAATCAACTTTACCAATTGGAGAAATCTAAATATTTACGAACATATTGTATATGTCAGGGTTAATGCCGCTGGTTATTGTGATAATATTGCTTCAATCAAACTAAAAATATACCCGTATATTAAGGCAAATGATTACATAAGCGCGAGTATTTGTGAATTTGAATCTGACGGAAAAACAGAAAGTATTTTAAATCTATTGGATGAAGTTAAGCATATGACTTCTCAGATCAATAGCATTCCTGAATATTCTAATTTGCTGGACGATTTAGAAATTGTTTTTTATACTAATTTATCTGATGCGCAAAACCCAACACTCATCAATTCAATTCCAAAATCGAATTTGTCGAACTATAATATTCATGTGGGAATAACAGAAATTTGGGTCCGATTTCAAAGTAAAACAACAAATTGCTTCGAGATTAAAAAACTGACCTTAAAGAAGTTAAAAGCTCCGGAAATTAAAATAGAATTAACTCCGTTTAGATGTTCTATTGACAATGAGTTGCTTGATGCTGTTGTAAAACTTAATCCAATTAAAGAAAATGAATTATATAGTTATAGTTTCGATAATGGAACTACTTTCTCTAATACAAAAAATTCTATTGCTGTAAATTCTGAACAAACAATAAACTATATCATTAAAGATGAAAACGGTTGTAAAGTTACAGGTAGTGTGTTTGTTCCTGGGTATAATCCTCCAAGAGATTTAGAAATTTCAGCAACGCCTATCTATTGTAATACTATTGGTGCTGTTGCAACAGTTACTGTAAATAATATAATAGGCGCAACAACTGGTTCTTTATATACTTACGAAATTATAAATCCTATTGGGATTGCTCAACCAAATTCTACAGGGATTTTTTCAGGATTATCACCAGGCACTTATCAAATTAAGGCAACTGATAATGTTTCAAAATGTTCCGTAACAAAATCTATTGAAGTTTTAAAAGCACCACAAATTAATATAGATGTACAATCACATATTGATATAATGTGCAATGGCAAAAATACAGGATCAATATCTTTTATCGTAAGCAACTTTATATCTTCAACTAATTATACGTATGAGCTTATACCTAATATATCAGGATTAACATCTTCTCAAACAGGGAATCTAATATCTTTTGCAGATTTATCAAAAGGGAAATATACTTTCAGCGTTACCGATAATATATCAGGATGTACTGATCAGGTCAATTTTTTAATCAATGAACCACCGCCTCTTATCTTTACTGGCAACGCAATTGATATTACTTGTAATGGAGCTAATGACGGTAAAATTAAAATTACAGCCACAGGCGGAACTGGTCTTATTAAATATGCTATCTCCCCAAACTTATCACAGTTTGAAGATAAATTTGAGTTTGATAACTTATCTCCCGGTACTTATCAAATTTTAGCTCAGGACGAATTAGGTTGTTCAGGAAGCGAACAATTAATTTTAGAAATAAAGGAACCAGATGTTTTACAAGCCAAAGTTATTAATCCAGTGTTACAGGAAATTTGTGAAGGAGATAAAAATGGTGAATTTAGTATTTCAATTTTTGGAGGAACTCTTCCATATAGTGTGAGTCTTGATAATTCAGACGGACCTTATAAAGAGATCCCAGATTCACAATATGATTTTACAGAACTTGTTGGTGGTAAAAAATATAAGGTCTTTATTAAAGATGCCGTCGGTTGTATAACAGAAATTGAAGTGAATATGGAAAACGCTGTCATATTTAAACCTCAAACAGAAATCACTTATTATTGTATAAAAAATGAAACAATAAATTCTGTAACTATTTCAATTCAGGCAGATAACATTGATTTAGATGATATCGATTATGCATTAGATAATACAACTACATATCAACGTGATAATGTATTTAAAAATATTGCACCCGGAGTACATACAATCAGAGCCAGACATACAAATGGTTGTGAACAAACAACATTGCCATTCACCGTAAAGGATATTCAACCTTTAAGATTAACATTGAATAATGGAGCATTAAATGAAATTGTAGCAACAGTTACCGGTGGTCAAGCACCATATAAATACTCATTTAGTGAAAAATCCTTTAGCACAATTAATAAATTAATTTTTTATCAATCTCAAATTTATATTGTTACGGTAACAGATAAAAATGGATGTACGACTACAGTTTCAAAATATTTTGAATATATTGATCTTTGTATTCCTAATCATTTTACACCAAATGGTGATGGGATTAATGATGAATGGGAACCTGGATGTTCAGTAAATTTTAAAAACTTAACCTACACTATCGTAGATAGATATGGTAGAATAATAGCTAATTATAAGTTAGGTCAAAAATGGGATGGAAAATATAATGGTAATGAATTACCATCTGGAGATTACTGGTATATATTAAAGCTCAACGACTCTAAAGATGACAGAGAGTTTACAGGACATTTTACCCTTTACAGATAATTGATTAAGATTTTTTAAAATAGAAATCAATTCTAAAAAAAAAGAGCCGACAACTACTTGTCGGCTCTTTTTGTATTCTTAAATAAATTATCCGTTCAAAGCTTCTGCTCCACCAACGATCTCTAAGATCTCATTAGTAATTGCGGCCTGACGTGCTTTATTGTAAGTCAATTTCAATTGGTTTCTCAATTCAGTTGCGTTGTCAGTTGCTTTGTGCATAGCTGTCATACGCGCTCCGTGTTCTGAAGCAAATGAATCGCGAATACCTTTATACAATTGTGTTTTCAATGATTTTGGAATCAAAGTCAATACAATTTCTTCTTTTGAAGGTTCGAAAATATAATCTCCAGTAGAAACCGGTACATCAGATTTAATTGGCGCTAAAGGCAAAAATTGTTCTGTTTGAACGATTTGTGTCGCAGCATTTTTAAATTGATTGTAGATTAATTCAATTCTGTCATATTCTCCTGATAAGAATTTTTCAGTAAGATTATCAGCAATTCCAGCAACATTTTCAAAAGTTAAATGATCAAAAATTGCATTATGGTGACCGTGTGCTTTAAAAGATTTACTTAGTGCATCATTTCCTTTTTTACCAATAGGAAAAACATCAACTTGTTTTCCTGCATAAAAAGCAGCACGATTTTTAACTTCTTTAATAATATTTGCATTAAATGCACCACATAAACCTCTGTTTGAAGTTATAGCTACAAGCAATACTTTTTTTACTTCACGTTGTGTTGTATAATCACCTCCAACTTCACCATCAAGTGTAGCAGAAAGGTTTTGCAACAACTCCGTTAATTTCTCGGCATAAGGACGCATCGCAGTGATCGCATCTTGTGCTTTCTTAAGCTTTGCTGCAGAAACCATTTTCATTGCCGATGTAATTTGCATCGTCGATGAAACGGAAGTAATTCTATTACGGATTTCCTTTAAATTTGCCATTTGTCGATTAAAAAATGTGACAATTTGAAAATTAGATAATTTGAAATTCTCTTGAGATATTTTCTAATTATCTAATTTACGAATTCTCTAATTAGATATATTTTGCTGAAATTTCTTTTGCTGCTTTTTCGATAACATCAGTAATGTTGTCATCTAACTTACCAGCTTTCAACGCGTTAAGCGTATCTTTATGTTTGCTGTTTAAGTAAGCTAAGAAATCTGCTTCAAATTCTTTTACTTTATTTACAGGAACGTTTCTCAATAAGTTTTTAGAACCAGCGTAAATAATTGCAACTTGATTTTCAACAGGATAAGGATCATTTAAACCTTGTTTCAAGATTTCAACGTTTCTTTTTCCTTTTTCAATTACATTTAAAGTAACTGAATCTAAATCAGAACCAAATTTAGCGAAAGCTTCTAATTCACGGAATTGAGCCTGATCTAATTTTAAAGTTCCAGAAACTTTTTTCATTGATTTAATTTGAGCATTACCTCCAACACGAGATACAGAGATACCTACGTTAATAGCAGGACGAACTCCAGAGTTGAACAAATCTCCATCAAGGAAAATCTGACCATCTGTAATCGAAATTACGTTTGTTGGGATATATGCAGAAACGTCACCAGCCTGAGTTTCGATAATTGGCAATGCAGTTAATGAACCGCCACCTTTTACGATAGACTTGATAGAATCTGGTAAATCGTTCATGTTTTTAGCAATTCCGTCATCAGCAATTACTTTACAAGCACGCTCTAATAAACGAGAGTGTAAGTAGAAAACGTCTCCAGGATATGCTTCACGTCCCGGTGGTCTTCTTAATAAAAGAGAAACTTCACGGTAAGCAACAGCTTGTTTAGATAAATCATCATAAACAATTAAAGCCGGACGACCTGAATCTCTAAAATATTCTCCAATTGCAGCACCTGCGAAAGGAGCATAAACTTGCATTGGAGCTGGGTCAGAAGCGTTTGCTGCAACAATAACGGTATAAGCCATTGCTCCTTTTTCTTCTAACATTTTAGCGATTCCTGCTACAGTTGAAGCTTTTTGCCCAATTGCAACATATATACAAAATACAGGTTTTCCTGCATCGTAAAATTCTTTTTGATTTAAGATTGTATCGATACAAACAGTAGATTTACCTGTTTGACGGTCACCAATAACAAGCTCACGTTGTCCACGACCAACCGGGATCATAGCATCAACTGCTTTTACTCCAGTTTGTAATGGCTCAGTAACTGGCTGACGGAAGATAACTCCAGGAGCTTTTCTTTCTAAAGGCATTTCGTATAAGTCTCCGCCAATTGGTCCTTTTCCATCAATTGGAAAACCAAGAGTGTTTACTACACGTCCTACCATTTGCTCACCTACTTTAAGAGAAGCGATACGTTGTGTTCTTTTTGCTGTTGATCCTTCTTTGATTCCTGTTGATGGTCCTAAAAGTACCACACCAACATTATCTTCTTCAAGGTTCAATACAATAGCTTCAAGTCCGTTATCAAATTCAACTAACTCACCATATTGTACATTCGATAGCCCGTAAATACGAGCAATACCGTCTCCAACTTGAAGTACTGTTCCTACTTCTTCTAGCGTAGCACCAGATTCAAAACCTTCTACTTGCTTTCTTAATATTGCTGAAATTTCAGCAGGTTTGATTTCCGCCATCTTAATTTATAATTTAGACACTTTTATGTGTAATAAAACTAATTACTTAACTCTCTTTTTAATACCTGCAATCTGTTTGCAACAGAAGCATTGTATTGATTATCACCTATTCTTAAAATAAATCCTCCAATAATTGATGGATCTACGATATTTTCAATTGTTATTTTTTTATCTGACAATGTTGCAATTTTCGCCAAAACTTTAGCTTCTAATGCAGCATCCATTGCAATTGCTGTAGTAACTGTTGCTACTTCAACTCCATTATTTATGTCAAATAATTTTTTATATTCTAAAGCAATTGCTTCTAAAATTTCGAATCTTTTATTTTCAAATAATAAATGAAATAAACCTTTAGTTACTCCATTTACATCTGCAAAAACTTCTAAAAGAGCACTTTGTTTCACTTCAACTTTTGTAGTTGGGTTTTGAATAAACGTACTCAATTCTTCATTTGTTTCAATTGCTGATGCAATTGATTTCATGTCGTTATTGACAACTTCGGCAACACCTTTAGAGTTTGCTAAGTCCAGAATTGCTTTTGCATAACGAATTGCTGCTCTTGTACTTGCCATAATCTTAGTTTAACTTTACGTCACCTAACATTTTCTCCACTAATTTAGTTTGAGATTCTTTGTTAGATAATTCATCTTTCAACAATTTTTCAGCAATGCTTAATGATAAAGTTGAAACTTGTAATTTCAATTCGGCCATAGCAGCATTTTTTTCATTTTCGATAGCAGCTTTTGCCTGCTCGATCATTTTTTGACCTTGCACCTGTGCTTCGTTTTTAGAATCAGCTATCATTTTCTCTTTCATTTCACGAGCTTCTTTTAGCATCGCGTCACGTTCAGCACGAGCTTCATTCAAAATTCTTTGATTATCAGCTTGCAAGTTTTCCATTTCTCTCTTTGCATTTTCAGCAGAAAGTAATGCATCTTTAATACCTTCTTCTCTATCTGTGATAGATTGCATGATAGGTTTCCAGGCAAATTTTACTAAAAGTAAAATTAAAACCAACAAGATTAAAGCTTGCCAAAAGAATAAACCGAATGAAAAATCGTTAATTAACTTATCCATTTTATACTATATTAAAATATTTAATTTCTTTTTTTAAAAGGTAACAACACCTTTAACCAACCGTTAAAGATGTTGTTATTTTCTTCTTTATTATTTTCCTAAGATTAAAGCAGCAAATGCTAAACCTTCTAATAAAGCCGCGATAATAATCATCGCAGTTTGAATTTTACCAGCAGCTTCTGGCTGACGAGCAATCGCGTCCATAGCAGATCCACCGATTTTACCTAAACCTAAACCTGCACCGATTACTACTAAACCTGCACCTACTAAAGTTGGAATTGTTCCCATAAGTATTTATATATATAAAATTAAACTTCTAAATTAAATAATTGCTGTTTCATCTTCATGGTGGTGTGCATGATCATGATCCTGAACAGCCATACCAATAAATAATGATGATAACATTGTAAAAATGAATGCTTGTAAGAATGCAACCAAAACTTCGATAACAGAAATAAATAATGTTAATCCCATAGAGATTGGCAAATCTGCAGCTAAATTTTTTCCAACAAAAATCATTGCAATTAAACTCATAATTACTACGTGACCCGCAGTGATATTTGCATACAAACGAATTAATAATGCAAATGGTTTTGTTAGTGTTCCTAACACCTCGATTGGTGCAAGGATAATTTTCATTGGTACAGGAACTCCCGGCATCCAGAAGATGTGTCCCCAATAATCTTTGTTAGCACTAAATTGAGTAATGATAAAAGTAAACATTGCTAAACAAACTGTAATGGCAATATTTCCTGTAACGTTAATTCCCAGCGGAGTCATGCCTAATAAGTTTAACATCCACACAAAGAAAAACACGGTTAATAAGTAACCCATATATTTTCTGTATTTTTTCTCACCAATATTTGGAACAGCGATTTCGTCTCTGATAAAAATAATTAGCGGCTCTAATACCCTTCCAAATCCTGTTGGGATTGGTCCTTTTTTATATGATTTTGCTAAACCTGTAAACATGAAGAATAATAACACTGCAACAAAAAGCATTGACACAACATTTTTTGTAATAGAAAAATCCAGTGGTTTTTCATTTTCAGGATGTCCGTGCTCATTAAAAGTAATTGTTCCGGCAGCATCTGTTTTGTATATTTTACCGTGAACAAGTTTGTAGAAATTTCCATCAACTTCTGCAACTTCTTCACCATGGTGTAATTTTGAAGACGAGAAAATTTTCAAACCTCCGTCAATAAGAATAACCGGTAATGGAAAACCATAATGTTTATTTTCTTTCTCATCTGAAAAGAAAACAAAATCATGAGAATCTTGTAAGTGATGATCAATAAAAGCGTCCACTTTTGCTTTTGGATCCTGTGCTACATGTTCTGCTTCAGCATTATCATGCGAAACTACTTTCTCTTCATGAGCTACCTCAGTTTGTACATGCGTTGAGTCATTCTCTGAGTTTGCAAAACCCGATGCCGGAAGACAAGCTACTAAAGCTGCAAGAATAAATTTAAGAGGTCTGTTTGAAATCACCATATCTGTTAAAAATCTTATTTTTACGTTTCTGAAATTTGGTGCAAAGGTACATTTTTTATTAATATTCAAAAGGATATGAAAAATTATTTTTGAACCTTGTTTTACAGAATCGCTATTTTAACGCTTTTCATTTAATAATCGGACAGTTAAAAGCGTTTCAAATAACAAAAATAAAATAAATGTTATAAAAAAACTGATTTTTTCAATCATGACCTCTTCAGATTTGCTTTCTAAAATAGGTCGTAAAATTAAATATCCTAATAACATTTGTGTAAAGGTTCCAAACAGGAAAACCATTCCAACAATTTCAAAATTCTTCTTTTTTACTATTAATAATATAAGGTATAACAATGCGGATATTCCGAAAAAAATTAAATACAAAAATTCTATACTATAATAAAAGTTTTGGGGGTTAACTTTTAAAAGTAAGAAAGCTGCTTTGTGCAAAATGTAGGCTGCCAAAGCTAAAAAGAATAATTGTAATATAGGTCTGTAAATTTTTAAAAACATGAAAATAAATTTTATGCAAAGATGCAATATTTATTTAAAGCTGTTTTTAAAGATAATTTACTTTGTTTTGTTAATGTCATTTACCTGTCTGATTACATTGTATAAGGCAAGACCAACACCAAGCATAACGAAAATAGTATTATAATAAACTTTTGGACTTGGATGATTTTCATCTAACCAAGATCCAAAATATGAAAACAAAAAAATAATAATTCCCATTTGAACAGGAATATTTATGAGCGGCAACCATTTATTCCTTCTGTTTTTGTTCGGCTCCTTTTCCATCTTTTACTATTACTTCTTTAGTATTTGCCAACATTGTACATGTAGCCGTAAATTCGGCTCCCGGTTCAATAGACAATTTTCCAACGGCTACTTCTCCATGAATATGCGCTGATGCTTTTATATTAAGGATTTCCAAAACTTTTATTTTGCCTTGAAATTCGCCTTCAATATCTGCGCTATTACAAACAATTTCTCCTTTAACAACTCCTGTTGCTCCAATAACTAATTTTCCTTGCGACGTAAAGTTTCCTATTAACTCTCCGTCTAACCGAAAATCGGCTTTAGAAACAATATCTCCTATTATAGAAGTTCCTTCAACAATTCTGTTGGTTTTTCCTAAAAGTTCCGTTCCTGGTTTTTTTACTTTATCAAACATGCGATTATGGGTTTTTTGGGGCTAAATATGCGTCAAGATTTTTCTTGATTTGAACTACTTTGTAATTGTCACTAGAAATAATAATTGGCTTGTGTGCAATTTTATATTTTTTATCATCTCTTAAAATTCCCACAACATCGTTTGCATAACCTTCCGATTTCATTCCATGGATAACTACAAAATTGTAGGTTTTATTGTACTTGTCCACAGAAGTTGTTAATCTCTCATAATTTTCAACTAACAAAAATACTCGAATTGCTTCTTCAATTTTTTTACGTGTCTGAGAATCGTTAGCAGGAATTAAATATAAAATTTTCCAGTTTTTACTATCAACTGCCGTAAAATCAAGTTTCTCTAAACCCGGAACTTGTTTTTCAAGAATTTCACGGGCATTTCTGCCTTCTTCCGTATTCGGATAATTATCTGCAACTGCTTCAAGACCTTTTTTATAAGCAGCCAATCCTTCTACTTTTCCTAAAGTATTCGCTTTCAGTAATTCATATTTTGAAACAATTTCATCACCGGAATATTGGTTAATCAAATTATCAATATTTTCTAAAACAACATTAAACTGTTCTTCTTCAAACAACTTATACCATTTATTGTATTCTTTGTCCGGCGTAATTAAATCTTCTTCGCTTGTTTTATTCAAAATTTGAGCATATCTCGAATTTGGATACGTTCCTGTAATTTTTGCTTTTACAGCTTCGGCTTTCGCAGGATTAGTAATCTGGTAGATTTTATACAAATTATACATTGTAGGCAAAACCAATTTTTCTTCCGGATTGTTTTTTAATAACTGCTCCAGTTTATCGCTTGCTAAATTATATTCTTTAAATTTTTCTTTATAAATAAGCCCTAATTGATAATAAGCAAAATTGCGTTCCTTACCAATACTATCCATTACAATTTGAGATGTTGGAAGCTGCTTTTCATAAAACTCTGTTGTATACTTTTCAATAACGATCGTATCTTTTACTGCATTTGCTATATCAGGATCAATACTTAAAGTATCATTTAAAGCCGCATTATTTGCCGCTTTTACAGCTGCCAGTCTCCAGTTGGTACCTAAAGTTCTATTACTTCCCCACATTTTTTTAAATTGCAATTTTCCGTACGCAACAGTTGTTGGGTTATAAAAATAAAAAGTGCTTGCAGTAGTATTTCCGTCAGGCGGAATAATTGAGCCAACATTAGGATCAGAAGGTTTTCCTAACGAATTTGGGTTTACTGCCGCCGGTCCATTGTCAGAATTTGTATTGCGTTCTATATTCGCTAATTTTTCCTTTTCTTTTTCTTCTAAAATACGTTTGGCTTCATCTTTCTTTTTCAGCTCAGCGATATAATTTTCAAAATAAATTTTTCGATCCGGTGCCGGCAAATCGTGTACTTTTATAATACTGTCATTACGTTTTGCAATTGCTTCATATTTAATGACATCATCCAGATTTTTTCGGTTTTTTTGAATAAAAGCGTACTCTCTCGATTTTGGTTCTAATTTTACCAATGTACTGTCATAATATTTGGCAGCCATTGTATAATCTGTATTTTTAAAATACATGTCACCAATATTTCTATAAGTCGAAGCTATTAAATAAGAATCTTTAGATTTTCTTGCCAACGATTTATTGTAGAATTCCAACGCACTTTTTTGTTCTTTTCTTTTATCATAAAAAACACCCATTTCATAAAAAAGAACATCATAATATGGTCTGTTCTCACGATCTTTAACCAGCTTATTGTAGGTTTCTATAAATATCGTGTCATTGCCATTTTCATAATCATACATTTGAGCCTTTTTTGCATAAGAATGCATCATGTATTTTCTGTCGGCTTTACGATTCATATCAATTACTTCATCATAAAAATAAAAGGCGCTGTCTTTTTTTCCAACTTCCTGATACATTTGCCCAAGAATAAAACGGTATCGGGCTTTGTCTTCATTTACTCTCGAAAATTCTTCGGCAATTCTAAGTTTCGCAACCGCGCTGTCTCTTTCTTCTAAATTTAAAAAAGCCTCCGCCAATAAAGCATTAGCATCTGAAAATGTTTGCTTATTTAAATCCGTATTTTTTAATAAGAGTTTAATGTTTTTAATTACAATAGCGTCATTTCCCAGGCGCATATTGGTTTTTTCACGCCAAATTTTTGCCGTATAAATATTGCTGCTGTTTGGGTATTTGTATAAAATATAATTGAACGCTTCCAGAGCCGGAATAAACCTTTGGTCGTAGTATCTGGCTTTTCCTAACATTAAATAAGCTTCATCAATTTGGGAGTTTTTTTCTCTGCCTCCAATATTCATCGAATGCTTTTGAATGGCTTTTGTAGCTTTGGTTTCTGCTTTTTCAAAATCAGGATTTTTTGTTTTTCCTTCTTCAGCAAAACCTTCATCAACCTGCATTTTTTCAATAGGCAGCATCTTCCAGAAATTATCCTGATTATCAGCCTGAATTGACTTTAAACCTTTATCTAAACCAATACCGCCATTGTACAAAATATTATATTTTGTACTTAAAGCATGCGAGTTTCTGGACAAAAAAGTATTTTTCTTGGTAGAACAAGCTATCAAAATAAATAAAAACACTAATGCAGAACTATATTTAAGAGTATTCTTTTTCAATAGAAAAGATTTTTAAATCAATTAACTTCTAAAAAGGATTTTTAGTATAAAAGCCCTGTAAAATTACGTTTCTTTTTGACATATCGACACTTAAACTGCAAAAAACGATTCGAGTTCTTGTAAGGTTTCTTCCGATGTTTGGATATCTTTTACGATTTCTCCTTTATTTAAGGCAACAATTCGATCGCAAACCTCAACGGTATGCTGCAAATCATGGCTGGAAACCAGCACTGTAACGTTTGGATTTTGCGCCAGTTCTTTTATTATTTTTTTTAATCGACTCACGGTTGTCGGATCTAAGTTCGCAAAAGGCTCATCCAGAATAACTACTTCCGGATTTCCTATAAGTGTGGCAATTATCCCCACTTTCTTTTGATTTCCTTTAGACAAATCGCGAAGATATTTTTTATTATTCAGGATTTCTCCATTAAAAAATTCTTCATGCTGTGCTAATAATGCATCAATATCAGCTTTGTTTTGATGACGCAAATCTCCAATAAAATAAAAATATTCTTCGGGAGTTAAATAGCCAATCAAAAAACTTTCATCTAAAAATGAACCCGTAAAAGATTTCCAGTTTTCATTTTCATTGACCTGAATGTTATTACTTTTAATATTTCCTGTCGAAGGCTGAATCAAATCAAGCAATAAACTAAAAAAAGTAGTTTTTCCTGCTCCGTTATTTCCCACTAATCCAAAACTTTGCCCTTTCGGAATTTCAAGATTATGAATGTTTAAAACTGTTGTTCCGTTATATATTTTTGAAAGTTGGTTTACTTGTATCATTTTTTTAATGTTTAATTGTTGATTTGGTTAATCGTTAATTTGGTTCGCAATCCGATAAAAATTATCTCATTATCAAATTGGCACATTCTCTAATTAACTCTTTTGTTTGTAAGCGCTTATTGTACTATACTTTTCGATTTTATATCTTTTTTCGATTAATGAAAAAACACTGTTTCTAAAAATAAAACCTAAAATTCCTGCTCCGGCCACCAAAGCTAATCCAAGGTTTTTATTTCCTAAATAAAGTCCGATACCATATAATCCCAAAGGCAATAATAATTTTGGCAAAGTCAGCAGCATCGCACTTACATTGAATGCTTTTTTATCACCAAAAGCGCCACTTGCATTGCTTAAATCAATTGGTGTTTTTGTAAAAGCTCCGCCAAGAAGTACCAAATGTGAATTGACTCCAATATTATAAATGGCACCAACTACAATAGTCAGATAAATTTCCCATCCGTAAAAAAGGTAAAAAGAGGCTAAAATGGTCGAGATAAAAGTAGCAATTACAACCAGCCACCATTTTGACGTAATATATCCGCGATACGGAATATTTTGTGTCATCATTAATTGATAATACGAACTGTCCCAGCTTGGTACAAACTGTCCAAAGACAAATAAAAATCCGCCCGAAACAAATATTCCGGCAAAAATATGCATGATCGCAGGTTGGTGCGTATTACCAAAAAAGATCAGTCCGTAGAACAAAAAGAAAAAACTCATGATAAGAGTCGTTTTCGATCTTTTATTTCTTCGAATTAATTTAATATCATTTTTAAGGAATGTTCCTATAGTTCCAAATTGATTTAGCCACGCAAGATTTTCGGTCGTTGCAATATCTTCCTTTTTAGAAAGTCCGGCATCTAGAAATAAATTGTTTTTGAAATATTTAAAAGTAAATTGATACAATGCAATTAAAACCAAAACAGGAATTAAAAACAAACCTTTTTGCGTATAAAGTCCTTGAAAAAAAGGCGTTGTAAAAACAGTGATATTAAACAAATCATAATATTGAGCTGCACCCAAAGCCAAAGCAACTCCAATAAAAACAACAAACAATTTGTCGATATTACTTAAAATAATATTTAGAAAATTGTTGATATATATTAAAGAGAAAATTGCCAAAAGCCAAAATACAATTCCAATAACATCATAATCTTCTAACAATAATACGATTGCAAAAGGAATAAAAAAAAGAGCGTGAACCCAATTGAAAAATGATAAAGCCGTTTTGCCCAGCGAAAAATGAACAATAGTTGGTTTTTTAAAAGGTAAAACCAACAACGGTTTTATATTAAGTACAGGAATTGCCTGCATTAATAAACGAATCACTAAATCAAATAAAAAATAATAAATTAAAAATTTGTTGACGGTTATTAATGGTTCAAGATTCATTTCTTTAAGAAGATAAAATGTCCCGACTCCCATTGCGATAAAGATGACAGAAAAATAGATCATCAAAAAACCAATCAAAATTTTCATGGCCAAATTTGCTCCAAAAGAGGCTGATCTTGTAAAGGCTTTCCATTCGAGATAAATAAACTTTTTAATCATGGTTTTGGTTTTGAGTTTAAAGTAAGAGACCAAATGTAAGAAAACGTTACAAAAAAAGTTAAAAATAATAATTTAGTACCTATCAATTAGTTGCTGTTTGCTACTTTTGCATAAAATATTAAATCATGCCTTCATTCTTAAAACTTATAATTAAAGAGGTTAAACGTGAAACTGCCAATGCGGTTTCTGTACTTTTTAATGTTCCCGAAGAACTAAAATCAGACTATAAATTTGTTGCCGGACAATACCTAAATTTAAAGTTAACGCTTGATAATCAAGAAATTCGTCGTGCATATTCTATTTGTTCAGCACCAGAAAGCGGCGAATTACGAATTGCTGTAAAAGCAGTAAAAAATGGTTTGTTTTCGCAGTTTGCCAATACAAAACTAAAAGCCGGAGACGTTCTTGAAGTAGGTCAGCCTGAAGGGAAATTTACTTTTGAACCAGATGCCGAAAGACAAAAAAACTACGCAGCTTTTGTTGCCGGAAGCGGAATTACGCCTGTACTTTCTATTATAAAATCGATATTAAAAAGTGAGCCAAAAAGTTCATTCGTATTAGTTTACGGAAACAGAACTCCCGAAGATACCATCTTTTACCAGGAATTACACGACTTGCAATTGCAATATGTGGGACGCTTTTTTGTGCATTATGTCTTTAGTCAGGCTAAAGCCGAAAATGCTTTGTTTGGCAGAATCGAAAAATCAGCTGTAAATTTTGTGCTCAATAACAAACATAAAGAATTAGAGTTTGATAAATTCTATTTGTGTGGTCCCGAAGAAATGATCAATACCGTTTCCGGAATTTTGAAAGAAAAAAATGTAAAAGAATCAGCCATTAAATTCGAACTTTTTACATCTTCATCACAAGAACATGAAATAAAAACTTCATTAGAAGGACATACAAAAATTACCGTTTTGGTTGATGATGATGAAGTTACTTTCGAAATGTCTCAAAAACAAACCATTCTTGACGCCGCTTTAAAACAAGGAATCGACGCTCCATATTCTTGTCAGGGCGGAATTTGCAGCAGCTGTTTAGCGCGTGTAACTTCTGGAACTGCAGAAATGACTAAAAATTCTATTTTAACTGACGGAGAAATCGCTTCGGGTTTAATATTAACTTGTCAGGCGCATCCAACTTCAGAATCTATTTATGTAGATTACGACGACGTATAGAGTTTCAGTCTCAGCTTTCAGTCTCAGCTTTCAGTCTCAGTTATCAGTCTCAGTTATCAGTCTCAGTTATCAGTCTCAGTTATCAGTCTCAGTTATCAGTCTCAGTTATCAGTCTCAGTTATCAGTCTCAGTTATCAGTCTCAGTTATAAAAAGAGTTTGCAATGCAAACTCTTTTTTATGTCTATTAGTTACTGAAAACTGCGACTGCGACTGCGACTGCGACTGCGACTGCAACTGCGACTGCGACTGGAGAAAATCTGCCTATAAGTGAAATTACAATAAAAACAAATTTTTGCTAAAATATTGCTGAATTTTTATTATATTAGAGGTGAAATTATAGTAATCGCAATCTCCTGTTTTTTGAGATTTCTAAAGCTTAACTAAATTGTCAACTTTAAACATTAAATATCATGGCAATGCATCACTACCTTCGTCTGTCTTTTATATTACTTTTTGTAATTACATCTATTGTTTGTGTCTATTTTATAATTAAAAAAAGAAGAAACAAAAAAGGACCTAAACTACTTTCGCAAGAAAAATATAATGCATCAATGATTGATGGACTGGCAGAAATATCAGTTTCTAATGATAGTTATTTTAATATTTGGCCTTTTGTAAGTGAATTAAAAGCAGCCAAAATTTTATCCAATAAAATTAAGGAATCTGAATTGATACATAAAGTTTACAGAAATTCAACCCAGGATTTTGAACATATTTTACTGGCTACAGAAAAAGAAAATCATTTTGTTAAAGTCGTAGTCGACAGAAACAAAAAGAAAGCAATGGGATATCTTTTCTTTGAGCTGCTCTGAAATTATTTATTAATTAATTTTTCAAGTCTTGCCACCAATTCATCTTTCTCCTTCAACATACGCTCATATAACACAATTTTTTCTTCATGTATTTGTACGATTTTATCAATCGGATTAATAGTACAATTGAAATATCCAGAATTATTAGCAACTGCTCCTTCATGAAAAGTGTTGGCAATAATATTCACCGCGTGCTCCTCATCAAAATTCTGAAAAGCTTCAACTGGAATTTTTAATATTGTTGAAATTTGTTTAAGCAGGCTATTTTCAATAACATCTTTTGCCTCAAGCATAGAAATTTTCTTCTGATTCCAGTCATTTCCCAGATCAAAAGCCAATGCCTCTTGTTTGATGCCAAGCATTTCTCTGAAACGTTTTACGTTTCTTCCCTGATGTATTTTCTGTTCCATAATGAATATCAATTTTTTGAAGAATCAAAGATAAAGCCATTTGAATTAAAAAGTTGGAATTTCAGAAATAAAATGAAATTTCAAATTTTCTATGATAACTGCGACTGAATACTGTAAACTATTTTCTCAGGAGAAATCGTTCTCATTGCATCTTCATAACCTTCAACAATTTTGTTTCCGTAAACAGAAGTCGGTAATTTTGGATATTGATTTCTGTCAGAAGTTAACACATTTTCTAAGCTTTGATTAAAAGGCAAAAATCCCGCATAAGGATGTGTTGCGCCCCAAAGTGTAATTACTTTTACGCCAAGCATTGCCGCAATATGTGCATTTCCAGAATCCATAGAAAGCATGACATCGAGGTTGCTTATTAATTGTAACTCCTGCTGAAATTTAATTTTTCCAGCCATATTAATTACATTATCAAATGGTTGTGAAAGTGAATCCAGAATTTCGATTTCTTTTTTTCCACCACCAAAAAGCAAAATTTTATAGTCTGGATTTTTTGCCAAAGTTGTAATAACTTCCGTCATTAAATCTAACGGATAAACTTTAGAATCATATTGTGCAAAAGGTGCAATCCCAATTAGTTTTTGATTTTGATCTCCGATAATTTCTAAGATTTCTGAACTCAATTTTGCCTTTTCAGGGAAACTAGGATTAGATAAATTTAAAGGAAAACCAAGTTCTTCAAACACTTTTGCGTGCCTTTCGAACATTGTTGGTAATTGTTTGAAAATTTTATTTTCGGCGCGGGTTAATTCTTTTTTTCCGTCACGGCCTTTGTCGACTGTCGCTCTTTTTTTTCCGCTTAAAGCGAAAAGCAAACTCACAATTTTAGATCTTAAAACATTATGAAGATCTGCAAAAGCATCAATTTTTAATTTCCGTATATCTTTAAACAATCTCAAAAGTCCCGCAAAACCTTTGTGACGTTCTTTTTCATCAAAAGCAAAAAACTCCAAATTTGGAATTCCGTCAAAAAACGGTTTAAAAAACGGGCGTGAAATTACCGTTAGTTTAACTTCCGGATACTGTTTTACAAAAGCGCGTAAAACAGGAACCGTCATGGCGACATCTCCCATTGCAGAAAGTCTCATGACGGCTATATGCTTAATTTTATTGGACAATTCTGCCAATTATTTTTTATTTTGGTATAAAACCGGATTCAATTCATCGTCATTATACATTTTCATTTGTTTGTACACTTTCATGAATTTTTCTCCACTTTCAATATCAGCCAGCAAATCATCAATTGCAGTTGATAAATCACTTCTTTGTTCTAAAAGAATATTTAATTTTTCCTGACATTTATCTCTGTGTTCTTGCGAAGCCTCTGCACGATTAGCCTCTTCTTGCATGTGATAAATTTTTAACGCCAAAATAGACAATCTGTCAAAAGCCCAAGCCGGACTTTCAGAATTGATTTTTGCTCCGTCTTTTGCTTTTACATCGCTGTATTTTTGTAAAAAATAACTATCGATATATTCTACCATATCAGTACGTTCCTGGTTTGATGCATCGATTCTTCTTTTTAAAGTTAATGCAGCAACCGGATCAATTTGCGGATCACGAATAATATCTTCAAAATGCCATTGAACAGTATCAATCCAGTTTTTCAAATATAATAAATGTTCAAATTTATCTTTCGGATAAGGATTGCTTATCGGTTGATCAACGTTATCAAACTGGTGATAATCTTTAATGCTTTGTTCGAAAACAGAATATGCTAATTTTGAAAACATGTCTTTATTTTTTAGAGTAACAAAGATACTTTTTATACTTTTATAGTCCGAAAAAAAGTAGAAATTTTTCGTTTTTGCTAAGATTGTAATTATAATTTTAAACATTCATCATGAAAATTCATTATATCTCTGAAAATAACAGCGTACTAAACCACTTTTTAGGTCAAATCAGAAACATCAATGTTCAGAACGACAGTATGCGTTTTCGAAAAAATATAGAACGAATTGGTGAAATCATGGCTTATGAACTTAGCAAAGATTTATCGTATAAAAATGTTGACATTCAAACACCGCTTGGCATAAAAAAAACGACTCAAATAAATGACGATTTGGTTTTATGTTCGATTTTACGAGCCGGATTACCGCTTCATAACGGTTTTTTAAATTATTTTGATCATGCCGAAAATAGTTTTGTTTCGGCTTGCAGATATCATCCAAATAATGATGATGAATTTGAAATTAGGGTTGAATATCAAGCTGTTTCAGACATCAATAATAAAACTGTTTTACTTCTCGATCCCATGTTGGCAACAGGACAATCGATTGTGGCAGTTCATGAAAAATTAGTTCAGAATGCAACTCCAAGTGAAATTCATATTGTTGTTGTTATTGCCGCACCTGAAGGCGTAGCGTATCTTGAAAAAAATCTGCCTGAAAATTGTCATTTATGGATTGCTTCTCTGGATGAAAAACTAAATGAGAAAAATTACATTGTTCCGGGACTTGGCGATGCCGGCGATCTTGCTTACGGAAGCAAATTATAATTGTGTAAAAAAAGTAAATAAACTACACGCAATCAAAGTATAATATACAACTTCACTGTTCAGTTTTTGCTGCACATATTCGACATAACTTGATGCCATCATGGTTAAAGGAGCAATGCTGAATAGCAATAAATCGTTGCTTTTATTAGGCGAAATAAGGTAAACAAAAGCCGCTATAAAAAAGCACGCTACAATTTTTTTGTATGATGAATGCACAATTTGAGGTCTGTTTGAAAAAGTCATTAACATCGAAACCACAAAAAATAAAGCAACAGCAACATATATTGAAAGAGCTCCGTTTTCGTAATTATCTTTAAAATAATCAATATTAAAATCGACTACAGCACGTTTTTGAAAAAAGGCAATAGCGTCAATATGAAAGATTAATGATATCAATAAAAAAATTACTGCAACAGCCATAAGCGCAATAAAAGGCAAAACCCAGTTTCGATAATCGCGTGAAACGTGAAAAATAATCGATATAAAAACCAATACCAGAAAAAGAATACACCAAAATTGAAATAAAGAAGCTATTAAAATCCAAAAAGAAGCATCAAATATTTTTTCTTTTGAAGCTTTTAATGATTGTAAAGAAATCAGCCTTCGAAGTGCCAGCAAAATAAAAAAGTTGGCATATATAACATTTGCATTATTGAATATTGTTGGAAAAAATAACAGAAACAATAAGTAAAAAAATATCGCGTAACCGTTGTCTTTACTGAGTCCGTTCTTTTTTACGATAAAATTTATCAGAAAAAAAGATGCAAATAAAAAGCACAATAAACTCATTTTTTGAAACGCCAAAAATGAAGAACTCATCCACGATGGTTCCTGAAATTGAAACATAAAAAAGAAAACCAGTATTAAAATTACGACCAATGAATAATTTAATGGTGTAGATTTTCTAAAAACACTTGTTATCATAAGGATATTTTATACTTTTGTGATTGTAAATATAATACTTGTTTAAAAAGTAAAACCAACAAGTTGAAAAAAGATTCTAAAATCTGAATTTGTTTTCAATGCGTGACACAACAATAAATAACATATAATTTTATAAATTATGACAGCTTTTTTTGAAGGAATACAATACTTATTCGTTAACATTTTATTTGCTCCACTTGACTTTTTACGTCATTTTGAACGTGTTAGTTGGTTTGGTGCGAATACAATTAACTGGATCTTCATGATCATCTGCGCATGCGCAATCGTTTATTGGATTAAACAATTACGCATTTTTGATGACGCCGGAACAGAAAATCAAGATACTACAGCTCACTCTTTTTTAAAGTAAGTCGAAGCCAATATCTTTTCTAAAATACATCTTATCAAAATTTAGTTTATCTATATTTTGGTAAGATTTTTTTATGGCCTGTTGAAAATCGTCTCCGTATGATGTTACAGTCAATACACGTCCTCCATTACTAACGACATTTTCGCCATCTAATTTTGTTCCTGCATGAAAAACTATAGAATCTGTTATATTTTCTAATCCGGTAATTACTTTTCCTTTTTCAAAATCTTCAGGATATCCGCCGGAAACTACCATAATTGTAGTCGCACTTCTTGGATCAACTTTTAATTCGAAAGTATCTAATTCCTGATTTGCAACTGATAAAAACAATTCTACCAAATCAGATTCTAATCTTGGTACAACAACTTCAGTTTCAGGATCACCCATTCTTACATTGTATTCAATAACAATTGGTTCATTTTTTACATTAATCAAACCAATAAATACAAAACCTTTATATTCGATTCCGTCTTTTTGGAAACCTTCAATAGTTGGTTTTACAATTCTTGTTTCAATTTTTTCCATCAAAACAGCATCAACATAAGGAACCGGAGAAACCGCTCCCATTCCGCCTGTGTTTAATCCTGTATCTCCTTCACCAATTCTTTTGTAATCTTTTGCCGTTGGAAGAATTTTATAGCTTTTTCCGTCAGTTAAAACAAAACAGCTTAATTCGATTCCGTCCAAAAATTCTTCGATCACAACTTTAGAACTTGCTGCTCCAAATTTTTGGTGAACCAGCATATTTCTCAATTCAGTTTTAGCTTCATCAAGATCCTGAATAATCAAAACTCCCTTTCCGGCCGCTAAACCATCTGCTTTTAAAACATACGGAGGTTGTAAAGTTTCCAAAAATACGCATCCATTCTCTACTGTTTCTGCAGTAAAACTGTCGTAAGCAGCAGTCGGGATGTTATGTTTTATCAGGAATTCTTTAGCAAATTCTTTACTTCCTTCAAGTTGAGCTCCTAATTTTGATGGTCCAATAACAGGAATATGCTGTAAACTTTCGTCGTTTTTAAAATAATCGTAAATCCCTTTTACCAAAGGATCTTCTGGTCCTACAACCACCATTTTTACATTTTCCTGCAATACAAATGTTTTAATTGCATCAAAATCGGTTGGAGACATTGCCACATTTGTAGCAATTGCAGCCGTCCCCGCATTTCCTGGTGCAACAAAAAGTTTTTCGCAAAGCGGACTCTGAATCATTTTCCATGCAAATGCATGTTCTCTTCCGCCTGATCCCAATAGTAAAATTGTCATGTTATAGTTGTATTTAGTTGTGGTGCAAAAATAGTGGGTTTTAACCTTAAATAATAATTTTTTTTACTTACTTTTGACGTTAGTAATGCGAAAGGTATGATAATTTTATTTGGGTCGAAAGAAACTGAAAAAATTTGGAATGGTATTGTTGTTAAAAAACCTTCCGTTGACATACAACAAATTGGCAGAAGAAAACTCAGAATGCTTCACAACTCTCAAAACTTAACCGATTTGAGAATTCCGCCTTCAAACCGATTAGAAAAGCTGAGTGGTAATTTAAAAGATTTTTACAGTATAAGGATTAACAATCAATGGCGGATAATTTTTGTTTGGGAAAATGGAAATGCTTTAAATGTGGAAATTGTTGATTATCATTAAAAAATTATAAAATGGAAAAACTAAAAAATATACATCCCGGAGAAATTTTAGCAGAAGAATTTTTAATTCCTCTAAACATTACTCCATATCGTTTATCTAAAGATTTGAAAATTCCACAGACAAGAATTTCTGAAATTGTTAAAGGAAACCGAAGAATTACGGCTGATACTGCATTGCGTTTGAGTCACTATTTTGGAAATTCAGCTAAATTTTGGTTGGGACTTCAAGACGATTTTGATATTGAACAAGAAGAATCAAACAAAAGTCAGGAGTTAAAATCGATTAAACGTTACGACTTAAAAGAAGCAGTTTAAATGATTTCACTTTTTGATCTTTCCTTAAAATTAAATGGCTTTCCTATAAAGGAAGCAAAAACTGAATTGAGTAAAATCGTGAATTTATCTGAAAAAGATTATGCTGTTTTTCTTCAAAATAAAAAACAAGAAATTGTCGATTTTCATTTGAAAAATAATTCATTTTATCAGGAATTAGTAGGAAATAAAACGGATATCAAATGGGAAGATTTACCCATTTTAAACAAACAAAATTTACAAAAACCACTTGAAGAAAGGCTTTCAAAAGGATTTACTTTAAAAAATGTTTACCTCAACAAAACATCCGGTTCAAGCGGAACGCCTTTTGTTTTTGCTAAAGATAAATATTCTCACGCTTTAACCTGGGCGTCAAATATTATGCGTTTTGGCTGGTTTGGCATTGATTTTAATCATTCGTACCAAGCTCGTTTTTATGGTATTCCGATGGATTTTATTGGATATCAAAAAGAACGTTTTAAGGATTTTTTGAGCGGACGTTTTCGTTTTCCGGTTTTTGATTTATCAGATGAAATTCTGGAAAAATTTTTAAAAAAATTCAAATCGAAAAAATTCGATTATGTCAATGGTTACACGAGTTCGATTGTTTTATTTGCTAAATATTTAGAAAAGAAAAACATCACATTAAAAGAAGTTTGTCCAACTTTAAAAGCTTGTTTTGTTACTTCGGAAATGCTTTTTGAATCAGATAAAAAACTTCTTGAAAAACAATTTGGTATTCCTATTATTAACGAATACGGTGCATCAGAATTGGATTTAATTGCTTTTGAAAACCCAAAAGGCGAATGGCAAGTGAATGCTGAAACGCTGTTTGTCGAAATTTTAGACGACAATAATAATGTTCTCCCTTACGGACAAGAAGGTCGAATTGTGATTACTTCCTTATTTAATAAAGCAAATCCTTTTATAAGATATGATATTGGCGATATTGGAATTCTGGATGAAAAAAGCAATCCTCAAAAACCAATTTTAAAAAAATTAATTGGCAGAACCAATGATGTAGCAATCTTACCAAGCGGGAAAAAATCGCCCGGTTTGACCTTTTATTATGTAACCAAAACCATTATTGAAGATGACGGAAATGTAAAAGAATTTATCATCAAACAAACGCAATTAGATACTTTTGAAATTGAATATGTTGCTGAAAAAGAATTGAATTCAGATCAAATTGAGAAAATTAAAGAAGCTATTGCGCTGTATCTTGAACCTAATTTAAACTTCACTTTTACTCGAAAAACAGTTCTGGAAAGAACTAATCGCGGAAAATTAAAGCAATTTAAATCGTATTTATAATATAAATAAAATCTTACATTTGTTTTTACTAATAAAAAACTCATGGACGATCATTCTCTACTTTCTGAAGAAACTATTTCTAATAAAATATATTTTATACGCGGTCAAAAAGTGATGCTTGATCGTGATTTGGCTTTACTTTATGGAATAGAAACTAAAAGATTAAAAGAACAAGTAAAAAGAAACAGGAATCGTTTTCCTGAAGACTTTATGTTTGAACTTACTAAAATAGAATTTGAAAATTGGAGGTCGCAATTTGCGACCTCCAATTCTGAAAAGATGGGTTTGCGGTATTTACCAATGGCATTCACAGAACATGGCGTTTTGATGTTATCAAGTATTTTAAATAGCGACAAAGCAATTCAAACCAATATTCAGATCATGCGAATTTTCACGAAAGTGAGACAAATGCTTCAGGATACAACAGAAATAAAAGTTGATATTCTACAGATTCAGAAGAAGTTAGAGAATCATGATAAAAATATTGAATTGGTTTTTTCTTATTTAGATGAACTAACTGAGAAAAAAGAAGATGGAAGTGAAAGAGTGAAAATTGGATATAAAAAATAATAAATTTTTCAAGGTCACAAATTGTGACTTTGAAAACTTGATGTCACAATTTGTGACCTCAAGTTGTATGTTTCCCTTAGTAGGATTTGAAGATTCTAAACTTGAAGTCGCAATTTGCGACTTCAAGATTTAAAATGGAAACCGATTTCTCTAAGGTCGCAATTTGCGACCTTGAAGAATACCTATGCTTTCTTTATATATTTTGGCTTAATAATCAATTGCGTAAATAAAAATCGGATCATTAATAAAACAGAAAACACAAAATTAAATCCGTGAAAATCTCGGTAAACACCAAAATTGTGTTTTATCAATTTGAATTTTGATGATGAAATAGAATCTTTTCTAATTCTGTAAAACGCTAAAGGTTCCGGAACTGGTTTAGTAGTTTTTATTTGTTTTAAAATAGTAAGCCACAATCGCCAATCTTGTCTTTTTTGTGTGGCTTCAATTACAATTTTTCCGAAATAATCTGCATCGTAAATTGCTGTTAAATTGCCTACATAATTGCAAAAAAACAATTGTTTGTAAGTTAAATTTAAAGGTGCTTCAACACGTTTGCGCAAATTGTTTCCTTCTTCATCTATACAATCGTAAAAGCTAAATGTAAAGGGTAAATTATTTGTTTTTAAAAAGGCAATCTGTTTTTCTAATTTAATCGGAAACCACAAATCATCTGCGTCTAAATAGGCAATATATTTTCCGGTTGCGTTTTCTAAAGCTACGTTTCTGGCAAAGCCATTTCCTGAATTTTTAGATAATTCGGTTAGCTTTATTCGATTATCATTCTGAGCAAATTCTTTTATTATAGAAACTGTTTCATCTGTAGAAGCATCATCAACCAAAATCATTTCCCAATTTGGGTAACTTTGATTTTGCACGGATTGTATTGTCGCCTTAATGTATTTTTCGGCGTTAAAAGTTGGTGTTATAATCGAAACTAATTCACTCATTAATATGCTTTTTTATCGCCTTTGAAAATATTGATTACAGTTTGAAAAATTATTTTCAAATCTAAAATGAGAGACCAGTTTTCGATATAAAAAACATCAAATTTTATTCGGTTAATCATATCTCTTTCTATTGTGATTTCGCCTCGAAAACCACTCACTTGTGCCAGTCCGGTAATTCCTGGTTTAACACAATGCCGCACCATATATTTTTTTACTCTGTTTCCGTATTCTTTATTTTGCGACCAAAGATGTGGTCTTGGTCCAACAACCGACATGTCTCCTTTTAAAACATTGATAAATTGCGGCAATTCATCTATGCTGGTTTTTCTAATAAACCGACCAATTACTGTAACGCGAGGATCGTTTTTTGAAGCTTCTTTTTCGGTAGTTTTATTAATTCGCATGGAGCGGAATTTATAACATACAAATTCGTTTTCGCCCAATCCCGGTCTTCCCTGCTTAAAAAAAACAGGGCCTTTTGATTCTAATTTTATCAAAATTGCCAATAAGGGAACCAGCCATGACAGTACAAAAACAATTATTAAAATGGAGAAAAAAACATCAAACGAACGTTTTAACAATTGTATTGCAGGTTCATTAAGCATTGTTTGCTTTAAGGAAAGTACAGGGAAAAAGTCGTAATAATCTATTTTTAAATTCTTTGAAAAAATCTCTTTTGTGTCCGGAATAAATTTTATGGTTTTTTTATTCTCATCTGCAAATTCAATTAAATCTTTTAAGTAACTATTTGATACTTCATTCAAAGAGCAATAAATTTCATCTACAGCATTCTCAATTACAAAAGGCTTCAGGTCGGTCAGTTTTCCTGTAATGTCAATACCTGCTTTCTTGTCTGAAAAATATCCGAGAAATCGATATCCATAATCTTTTCTAATTTCAAAAAGATTTTTTAAACGAATTGCTTCCGGTGTAAATCCAATGATGATAGCGTTTCTATAATTACTGCCTGTTATTATTCTATATTCTTTTAAATAAAAAAACAATGAAAATTTAAAAATAAATACTAACATCAATACAAGCGAAATAAACATTATAATTGACGATTCCCGAAAAACAGTCATTCTCGAAAAAGGAAAAAAAGCGATCACAACCAGAAGAAATAAAATTCCCTGTCTAAGTATTTTTGAAGCAATTTCAATTGGAGTTGTAAAACGATAAACCTCATAAAATTGAATTGAAAAAGCTAATAATCCCCAACCAATATATTGATAGAAAATAAAAAACAGCATGTTTGAAACAAGCCCTTTAAATACAAAAAAGTTTACCGCAGTAATTACCGCAAGGTCGATTAATATACTAATTGGCCTGATATATTTTGAGTATCTTCCTGTTACTGTCATATTTAGTTACTGTAAACCATCATTTTACTACGTATCCTGATTTTATATAGTTTATGAAATTACTTTTTTCTAATATTATTTGATGTAATTCGAAAAATCCTTGTGCTCTTCTTTTGAAAGTTCTTCTTTTGAAAGTGATCTGAAATAATCGTATGTAATTTTCATTCCTTCAGAACGGCTAACTTTTGCTTCCCAGCCTAATAATTCTTTTGCTTTGGTTGTATCCGGCTGACGTTGTAACGGATCGTTTATTGGCAAAGGATGATACACCACTTTTTGATTTGTTCCTGTTAGTTTGATAATTTCTTCGGCAAAATCTTTAATAGTGATTTCATCCGGATTTCCAATATTTACCGGATAAACATAATCAGAATGTAATAATCTGAAAATACCTTCAACCTGATCGTCGACATAACAGAACGAACGGGTTTGCATTCCGTCTCCAAAAATGGTTAAATCTTCACCGCGAAGTGCCTGACCAATAAATGCCGGAATTACACGTCCGTCATTAAGACGCATTCTTGGTCCGTAAGTGTTAAAAATACGGACAATTCTGGTTTCTACGCCATGAAAAGTATGATATGCCATTGTAATAGATTCCTGAAAACGTTTGGCTTCATCATAAACACCTCTTGGTCCAATGGTATTTACGTTTCCATAATATTCTTCTGTTTGTGGATGTACAAGCGGATCTCCATAAACTTCAGAAGTTGAAGCGATCAAAATTCTGGCTTTTTTTACTCGGGCTAAACCCAATAAATTATGTGTTCCTAAAGATCCAACTTTTAAAGTCTGAATAGGAATTTTTAAATAATCAATTGGACTTGCTGGCGAAGCAAAATGTAATATATAGTCTAAATCACCCGGAACATGCACAAATTTAGTAATGTCATGGTGGTAAAATTCAAAATGTTCTAATTTAAATAAATGCTCAATATTTTTAAGATCTCCCGTTATCAAATTATCCATACCAATAACATAATATCCTTCTTTGATAAAGCGATCGCATAAATGTGATCCTAAAAAACCCGCCGCTCCGGTAATAAGTATTCTTTTCATAATGGTTATTTATACATCGCAAATGTAACTGATTTGAAAATTATAAAAACAATTCTAAAAAAAAACTGTCTAAAATTAATTAGACAGCTTTATAACACTTTAAAAACAAATTATTGCCTTTTTGTTAACATTAATGTTTGTTTAGAATTCTAGAGTTAGTCTTTTTTGTAATTTTTGCTTCTAAGGCTTCAATCTTTTTGTTTTGTTCAATCATATAAAGTGTAAGCTCTTCAATTTTTTCTTGTTGAATTCTAATCATATCTGCTAGATTAATTCCATCTTCTTTTACTTGCTCAGCAGAAGGAACATTTGGTAAGTGTTTATTAATAGAAATGAACGTTTCCAATTCTGATAAAGGCATTAATTTATAATTGTTAAGAAATACATAATCTGCCCAAGTTCCATTTGCGCTTAAACTAACACGAATTTCATCTGTTAAAATACCACCTTTTACAAAAAGTTTATAATTTGCATAAAGCGAGTTTGTTGGAAATGTTGTTACATCAATTCCTATCTTTCCAGAACCACTTATTTTCATTCTTTCTGTATTATTAGTATAAAAATTAACTCCATTCCATCCGGACAATGAAATTGTTGGTGATGAACTAGAATTATCAAATCTACCGAAAGTCATACCATACGTAGCAGTTGACATATTATTTGTTTGCGAATTTGAAAACTATCAGATGTTGTAAATCCAATTTTACGAGTCACATTTGGCGGATTTATAAGGTTTATATTTCCGTCTATTGTTAATTTCTCGTTTGGATCAGTTACAGCAATTCCAATATTGCTTGTTGTACTGGCATTTGTAGTAGCATATGTAATACCATAAGGCGTATAAATTTGAGAAAAACATATTGCTGAAATAAACAATGTAAACATTGAAAATAATTTTTTCATGACTTAATGATTTGAGATTAATTTTTTAAAAATAGTTATTTTACTGTTAAAATTATTCGTTTCCAGAAAAACTTTTGATTAAATCTTTAACAATATATTGTATATCTTCTCAAAAAAATCTCAAATGATAACGTTATTCTTATTTCAATTATCTTTTAGTTAAATGCTCTTTAAATTTGCTTTCAACAAAAGTTTTCATTTCATTTTCAAATCTTTGCTTAGAAAATCTAATTGCATGTTCCCGAATTTTTTTGGGGTCAAATTCTATTTTTTCAAAAGCCCTTATGGCGTTTTTTAATTTTTGAATTGATTGTTCTTCAAAGAAAACTCCTGTCTGATTTTCAACAACAGTTTCCAGAGCTCCACCTTTTGCAAAGGCTATAACCGGAGTTCCGCAGGCTTGTGCTTCGACTGGAATTATTCCAAAATCTTCTTCGGCTGCAAAAACAAATGCTTTTGCTTTTTGCATTAATTTTCTAAGCTTTTCATAATTAACAAAGCCAACAAATTCAATATTGCTTTTTGCTATTTTTTTTAATTTTTGAAATTCTGGTCCGTCTCCTCCAACAATTAATTTTAAATGAGGTAATTCATTAAACGTCTCTACAATTAACTGAACTTTTTTATATGAAACTAAACGTGACGATGTAAAATAATAATTCTCTTTATTTTCTTCCAACTCAAAAAAATCAACATCAACCGGAGGATATATCACAGTCGATTCCCGATTATAAATTCGCTTTATTCTTTGGGCAACATAATTAGAATTAGCAATAAAAAAATCAACATTTTGAGAATTGGCAAGATCCCATTTTTTAATTTTATTTAAAACATATTTTGCATACCAGCCTTTTAAACCTTTATTTAAACCTGCGTCCTGCAAATATTGCTCTTGCAAATCCCAAACATAGCGCATAGGTGAATGACAGTAACAAATGTGTAATTGATTTTTTTTTGTACGAACTCCCTTTGCCACTGCAGATGATGAACTAATTATTAGGTCGTAATTACTTAGATCAAATTGTTCAATTGCTAATGGAAATAATTGCAAAAATTTACGATGATTTTGGTTTGCTGTTGGTAATTTTTGAATGAAACTTGTCCTGGCTTTTTTTCCATTAAGTATGAAATTGCGATCGTCATTATTTAAAAAATCAATCAATGCAAAATGATCAAAATCATCCCAAATGGAGTTAAGAGAATGAATTACCTTTTCTGCACCTCCATTTACATAATACCAATCGTTAATTAGTGCTTTTTTCATTTAAATTATTGTATTGAAAAAAAAGTAGGGAATTAAAAAAACTAAAAAAAACAACACCATCATGTCTGCTTAAAATGTTTTCGAAGCAAAAATTTAGAAAAACAAATGAAATAAATGAGATATAAATACCTGATTTTCTGCTAACCGCTTTTCTTATAAAATAAAAATTAGATAGTAAAAACAAAATAAGTCCAAGAATTCCTGCTGATAAAATTATATTTAAATACTCATTGTGCGAATTATAATTTGTTACTTTATAAGTATCAGTATTGGTAAAAGTATTATCATAACAGGATTGTAATTTGGCATCAACATCTCCAACTCCATAACCCAAAAAAGGCTCTTGTTTTAGAGTTTGGTAGCTGCAAAAATAAATTCCATTTCTAATTTGCTCGTTACTAATATTGGGATAATTATCTTCGTATTTTCCTTCTGGAAAGGTGAAATCGTAGTTTTTTAATTTCCCAAATCTTTCGCCAATTCTATCCATTTTTAAAACCAATAGCGCACTTAAAAAGACTAATAAAATAGCAGCCAAAACCATTTGTTTTAGATTTTTAAAAAGGCAAAAAAAGCAAACTATTATTGTTGCCAAAAAAGGCATTCTGGAACCTATGACATATTGCCAATAAAAGAAATAAACGATAACAAACAACATCAAAAAAATAGTAGAATACTTTTTTGCTGACAAAATTTCATTTTTAATTTTATATAAAAGGAGAACAATTGCAAAACCTACCCACATGGCCAGATAAGTCCCGTGTACTTTTGTTTTTATTTCGATAAATTGTCTGAAATCCCAAAATTTAACACTGGAAATATATAGTTCCTGAAACAAAACAATATTCAAATAGATAAGTACAAGTAATATTGCACCGCAATAAACGCTGGTTATTTTACTGAATCGATCAGTATTTATAATTTTTTTTTCATTGAATAAAAAAATAGCCGGAAACAAAATAGTTGGTAAAAGTCTGGTTATGAATTTAATTCCTGTTTTAACATCGTTAGTGTAAAGCAATGAAAATGTAAAAATTAAAAATAATGAGGAAAATAAAATCAATTGAATTGTTTTCTCTTTTGTCCAAAAGTTTTTCCCTTCAACAATAAAATAAAGAAGCGAAAACAGAAATCCGCTAAACATTAAAACACTTTCTACTCCCATTGGTAAAATAGGAAAGAGTGCTATTGCTAATAGAAAAAAATAGAAAACGGAATTATTATATTTTAAAATAAATTGTTTCATTTTAATTTTTTAAATGCATTTAAATGTTCTTCAATAGATTTTTTCCAGGTGAATTTTTCTAATTGTTTTTCGCCTTGAGCAAATAAAAGTTCATTCTTAGACGAATCTTCAATGTTGTTTTTAATTATTCCGGCAAGTTCTAAATAATTGTCTGGATCAAAATAAAGAACTGCTTCGCCTCCCACTTCGGGTAAACTTGCTGCACTTGAACTTATTACTTTTGTGTGTGAAGCGAGTGCTTCTAAAATTGGCAATCCAAAACCTTCATATAAAGATGGAAAAACAAATAATCTTGCTTCATGATAAATCTTTGGAATTTCAGAATCGTCAATATAACCTGTAAATGTAATGTGTTTTTGCAGATTATTACTGATTATAAAATTGTGAATTTGGTTGTCTTCTGTTAAAAAACCTTCTTTTTTGCCAACAAAAACTAATGAATATTTTGATTTAAATTCTTCTGAAAAAGAAGCGTATGCTTTTAATAAAACGATCAGGTTTTTATGTGGTTTTATATTTCCAACATACAGAATATAATTTTGAGGAAGTTTTAAATCCGATTTATATTTTACATTTCTAAAAAATGATTTATCGACTCCACAATAAACAATTTTTAATTTTTCAGGATTGGCATTTGTATATTTTAAAATTTCAGATTTTGAAAATTCTGAAACGGTAAATATTATTTTAGATTTTCGGACTGCATTTTCAAATAAAATTTTAGCATATTTTTTCTTTAAATAAGAAATGGAAGCACTCGGATTTAAATGATAGGCGTCGTGAATTGTTGTTACAATTTTATCGGCTTTGACAGAAAAAATTGGTGCATTAAAATGCGGACACCATAATATGTCACATTTTGGAACTATAAATGGATATTGAATTTGCTCTTTTATTGAATAAATAGCTGCATTAAATTCTATTATTTCAACATTTTTACTCCAATCAAAAAGTTGAATTTCTGCAGTATTCCCTAAAACAGAAACCTCATCAAATGCGTGTAAAATCCCCGGAATTACATTCTTTAAATAGGTTCCAATTCCAGAGGCATTTATCAGCCTAATATCAATTACTAATTTCATCTATATAATTATTTCTGTAGGCCAAAATAACAGCCAATAATACCCATGGATATAAAAAGTAAATTTGCACACCAAAGCAATAAATCAGTAAAAAACCCAACACTAAAACGGTTCCTTTATTAAAAGTTTTTATTTCCTGACACAAACCATAAATAATAAACATAAAAAAGAAAAAACCAACAAGTCCCATTTCTACAATAATATCTACAATTCCGCCAAAACCATGTGCATCAATATCTATTGATTCTTTTGGTGGTTTAGGAAAAATAGATCTGTATTCGGCATTATTTCTTAATAATGGATAATTCCCCATTCCGATTCCAAAAACAGGATTATCTTCAACCATTTTTGGTACAATGTAAACTCCAGAAACTCTTCCTAAAATTAAATTAATATCTGTTGGACGCTCTTTAATTGATAATTTTATTCTGTTAAATTCATTAAAATACATATAACTAACGTTAATAAACAGAAAGTAAAATCCAACCGAAAAAATGAGTATCAACGGAATTACAAATGCACGAAGTTTGTGTTTCAAAATTTGGAAGTTATATAATGCTATCCAAACAACAACAAATAAAATTCCGGCTTTAGATCTGGCACAAAAAGCAATAATTATAAATAAAAATAGTTGTTTAAAAAGCCTTTGACGTGTATTTTCCTGAAAAAAGGTAAGTATAAAAATAAAAGACAGCATTAATCCAAATGGTCCGCCTTCATTATAAAGTCCTCTTAATCTATTTGAGTCATAAATAACAATACTATGCTGCGCTGACAACAGACCAATTTTAACGACTAAAAAAATCAAAAAGAAAATTGCTGTAATAGCAACATTCCAATTTACTAAATAGTCAATTATTTTTTTTGAATCCTGAGGGCTTTTTTTAAACAATCGAAATGTTAAAATGCACAAACTTATGCAGGCTATTAACTCAAAATAACGACCAATTGTTATAATATATGGTGCCTTAAACTTTGATGGCCCAAGAATTTCAAAATGATGTGTTGATGTCATTATAAGCCCCAAAATGGCTTCAACGGTAAAAAAAACAAGAAAATAAAATATAAATTTATTGATCGATTTTTTAAAGAGAAATGGTACAATAAGTAATAATAAAATCTCTGAAATTTTTACAAAACCTAACTTAACATCAGGCGTTTGAATACAAAATGTAATCAAACAAACTGTCAAAATCAATTTAAGATTATTTGTATTTATTTTCACTTTTAACTAAAATCGATTTATAAATAGATTCTTTTTTTTGTTTACTTTTTCAGCTGAACCTCAACATTAAATGCCGGAGCGATATTACGAAAGAATGTTTCTTCGTAAATTTTTTTGGTTACATTATTAATGTTTACCCAGACAATAAAAGGCCAATTGATAGGATTTTTGCGAATAAATGTAATTTTCGAATAGAGGACTTCGCTAAACTGAAAATCAAAATAATAATTTCGATTGTACTTTATGTTGTTTGCAAAAAAATTGAAAGTTCGAAATGAAAACATTTTTTTATGCGTAGGATCAATAAAATTATTACTCGATGTAAAATGTGGAACTCTAATTTCGACAATGCCTCCGGGTTTTAAAACTCTGTGTATTTCCTTTAAAACCTTGATGTATTCAACATGTTCTAAAACATCTATACATACAATGTATTCAAAAAAATTATCTTCAAATGGTAATGGGCTATTTTCAATATCGCAAACAACATCAACGCCGGGTAATTGTGTAATATCTAGATTTACAAACCCTTCCTTAATATCATTTCCGCAACCAATATTAAGCTTATTTGTCATTGTTCATAAAATTAAGTTTTGGGAATTTAAGTATTAAAATTGCCCATAAAGATATTGAAATAAAAATTTCTGTTATGTAAATTCCTGTGGCTATACCATAGATTCCATAATATTTTGAGAGAATTGCGTTTATAACAACATTCAATATCACAGAAAATATCATAATTGATGTTATGCTTTTTTGTTTTCCAAAAACCATAAAGGTCATATACGGAACCATATTTAAAGCCACCACAAAAGGAATCCAGGCGTTATAAACTAAAAATTCACTGCAAATTAATCTATTCGTTTTTAAGAAATAAGAAACAAAAATGTCTGAAAAAGCAGTTAAGAGTATGCCTGCCAAAATCATCGAAACCAATAAAAAAAGAAATATTTTTCGCGAAAAAAGTTTATAACTAAAAATGCTTTTTGCCGCTACTTCGCAAGCTTTTGGAAAAATGCTCTGAATGACAAATGAGCCACAAAACTTAACGACCAAAATAATTTTTTCGACCACACAATAAATCCCCAAAGCATATTCATTTACAAATAAACCTAAAATTACCGGGTTAAGATAAGCATTGGCGTTAATTGAAATTACCTGAATAAAAATGCTAAAACCCGTTATAATTTCTTTTTTGATAGCTGCAATATCTGGTTTGCAAAAATGCCATTTCATGCTAAAAAACAAAACTAAAATCGACAACAAACAGGTTAAAAAATCAGATAATCCAATGGTTAAATTCACCAGATATAAATTACTTTCATCATTCAAAAAGAAGCAGATTATTAAAAAACTTATTAGTTTGAAGAGAATAAAAAAGTAAAAAAAATATTTGATTTTATGTATTGATCGTAAAATCCATAAAGGATTAAAAGCTCTTCCAATTAAAATAACCAGAGATAAAAAATACAGTGTAGAATATTCATTTGCCTTTGGTAAAAGAAAGTAAATGAATATCGAAAGCAAAAGTGCTAAAAACAACAAAAGTGCTTTTGTATAACCAATTACAAAAAAATGATGGTTTACAAATTGCTCCTTATTTTGATTTAATGTTATCTCTCTGGTGGCATTAATATTAAAACCATAATCTGTTATTGAGGCTATAAAAATGAAAACGGATTGAAACAGAATCACTAAACCAAAACCTTCAAGGCCACATTTTTTTATAATAATTGGCGAGATCAAAAGTGGATAAACAAAATTGATGAAATTGATTAAAAACAAAAAAAAGGAAGAATTAATATGCCTTTTGTTTGCAACAATAGTTTCAGCAAATTTATTTGTAAACATGTTTCTAGCTTTAATTCTAAAGGTTCTTTTGAGATTGTTTTCTGTAAAAACCTTTGAAAAGATAAATGAAAACAAACATCAAAATAAACAAAATCGGTAAAATGAATTTTAGTTTTCCATTTAGCGATTGCGTGTTTTTTATATTTAATGTCGAACTGATTTCTTTAATTGTGCGATCAAAACCAACCAGCTTTAATCGGTTCTTTCCTTGTTCTGTAACTAAATATTGTTTTGTTTTTATAATGTCATTCAGTTGTGTGTTTTCATTATAATATACCAATTTGTCGTTTTTAGATGTGTTTTTTACAGAATTTGTAAAACCATTTAAAACATGATCTATCTGAGAAATAATTGTATCGTTTTGAGCAATTAACTGTTCCAGATTTTTAAACCCAATTTTTTGAACAGCATTAAAATATTCAGAACTATTCAGGTATTTTAGTAATGGCTCAACAAACTTATTTTCATCTGTCAATTCATTTGAAACAAAAGAAATCGTATGAAGTGTATAATTTTTACTGGTAACATTATCAACTAAAACTTTATTAATGTCGCCATCATCAGCCATTAATTTAATAAGTTCAAAATTTTGCTCTTTATCTTCTACAAATTTAAAAGCATCAGAAATTGGTTTAATTTCTATTTTTTTTATTGCTTGCGGATGTGCAATACCAACTACATTTTTCAAAAAGACAGTATCGCCCGAAATAATTTTAGCTTGTATCAAATCAATTTTTGAGTACAAATAATCAACACTTCCAAAATTAGGAGTTACAATAATCTGATTGTTATATGATTTTTTACTGGCATCTAAATATAAACCAAGACCAAAACCAAGACCAATCAAAATCAAAACTAAAATCCAGTTGCGAACAAAAAAATGGATAACGCGAAAAATAAAAACATTTGTTTTCTCAATAAAACTCGTTATACTTTTCGAAATATCAAAAATATCAATTTCCTGATCTGTGGTATTTTGGGGTACTTTTGTACTCATTTATGTTTTTATTTTACGTTGAAAATTTGTTCCAAAATTTTAATAGTAATCAAATAGGTTGGTTTTACACCAGTGGTTCCTAATCCGCCTGAAGCCAGTGTGCTTCCGGTTTCTAAAGGATTATCTGATGCATAATAAGCATAACGTACTTTAATATCATGCGGAACGCTTTTTCTGATTTTTGATGCTGACTGAATTGCTTTTTGATAATAAGATCCTTCCATTTCAAGACCAATTACACCCCACGTGGACTCGTGAAAGAATTTCAACAAATCTCTGTTTTGCAATGATGTTCCTAAAACGGTTACCATTGCGCCTTCAAAAACTGCAATGTCATTTCCTTCAAACATGGCGCCTGTCAATTCGTTTTCGAAGAAATAATTATCTGCTGTTCCTTCATTTATATGTGCCGTCGGAATCATAATATCTCCTTTTCCACCTTCCAGAATTCCGGCTTTTCCCATTATCGAAACCGATTTTACATTTAGTAAAGTGTCTTTTTTATACGGTTTTAAAAGCTCGTCGATTGTTTCGTAAGCCTGTTCACCAAATGCATAATCCATTACAATGATTACAGGTTTTTCTTCGTCAATATTCGCATACGAAAATGTCGTTTTTGACCAGTCAATTTTGGCTGTGTCAAAAATCTGAACATCGATATTCGTTCCTGAACTGTCCGGTAATGAAATCATTCCGTTTTTCAACGCCAGTTCTTCAACTTGCGCCCTAACTTCTTTAGCGCCCGATTTACTTAATTCTTCATAAATAAAGAAATCAGATTTGTCTTTGAATTTTGTTTTTAACAACGGCGTTGCAAAAATCGAATTCATGACACTGTGCATATTGGCACTTATTACATGAATTGGACGTTTTAAAAGATTATTCGCTTTTAAAACTTCCTTGATATTTGTTGCCCAGATTTCGCCATGAATATGATGTCCAAGGCGCTCTCTTAAAACGGGACTAAAAGTAATAGTACGCTTATTATTATCGATCATTTCTTCGATCGCTAATTTTCCTAACCAATAAATAACATGCAGAAAACGGTCCGGAGCATTTTCAGATCCAAAAGCATCATAAATATCTAAAACTTCTTCAAATGTTCTGCCTAAAATGTTGGCAACATGCGAGATTGCTTTTTCTTTTTCTATTTGAGAAAGCTTTTTAGTCTGCAATACAGCTTGTTCTAATTTCATCCAGTCGCGCGAAACTTCGCCGCCATCATCTAATAAAACTCTGTTTTTTATTTTATGCGATTCGATAAAAATAAAAGTCAAATGCGTCAAGATATCGTAAATATCTGAACGTCCACGCGTGATTTCAACATTCATTTGTTCCTCATCAATTCGGTAACAATTTCTTCTTCTTTTTGGAGGAACAATTGCCTGAAAATGTGATTTAGAATATCCTTCATCCGAAGTTAAATTTATAAAACGGCATTGTTCAATTCCTATCGGAAGACGCTCTATAACGTACAAAAGCCCATTAAGTTCAACTTTTTCTTCGCCTATATTTCCGTAAATTTCCGGACGTAATGCCAATAATGATTCGCGCAGACTATCGCCTGAAACCCCCATTGGTTTATAAAAACCACGGTTGAATAAGTGGCGCATTGTAATGTACATTTTTTCAATCGCCGCAGATGATTCCTGTGCTCTTGATCTTGATATATGTTTGGTTTCTTTCATGCTTTTTATTTTAAAAATCTTCAACTATAGAAGATTTATCTGAGTATTATTTATTTAGGCGAAAATAGGAATTAAAAATGTTAAGTCTGCAAAACATCACTATTACTAAACTGTTATTAGAATATAATTTTATAGTAAGTAATTTATTTTCTGCAAATTAAAAACTTATGGAGAGGATTTTATTTAAAGTTTTCTATTTCAAATTATCTGCAATATCTCTATTATTTGATAACCTCGGAATTTTATTTTGTCCACCTAATTTTCCTTGTGATTTCATATAATCCTGAAATCCATTTTTAGAAACTTTGGTTACCACTACTTTTCTTAAAACATTTCCGGTGATTAAATCATCATAATAAATGTTTTGTTTTCGCATCGAATCGTCAATTGCTTCCTGAAACGATTCCATATTTTCGGGTTCATTTTCAAATTCTACAAACCATTCGTGATAAGGCAATCCGCTTGACGGATTAATTTGTGGTGCCACTGTAAATTCGCTTATAACTGTTTTTGTTGCTTCTGTTGCTTCTTTCATCGCTTTTTCGACTTCATTGGCAATAACGTGTTCGCCAAATGCAGAAATAAAATGTTTAATCCTGCCGGAAACAATGATACGATGCGGAAACAAGGACGTAAACTGAACTGTATCACCAATATTATAACCCCAAAGTCCGGCATTTGTCGAAATAATCAAAGCATAATTTACGCCCATTTCTACTTCTCCAATTGTATATCTTTTTGGATTTTCTGTAAAGAATTCATCGGTTTTAATGAATTCGTAGAAAATCCCTGAGTTCAAAAGCAGCAACATTCCTTCTTCATTTTTGATCCCGAAATTTCGGGACTGATACGCAAAAAATCCTTCAGAAGCGGGAAATAACTCAATACTGTCGACTTTTTTGCCTATCATTTGTTCAAACTTGGCGCGATACGGTTCATAATTAACGCCGCCGTAAATAAACAAATTAAAATTTCTGAAAATCTCGCTTATCTTTTTTCCGCCGCTTTTTTCCTGTAAACGCTCAAAATACATTTGTACCCAGGCTGGAATTCCTGAAATAACGGACATGTCTTCTTTTATCGTTTCGTCAACAATTGCATTTACTTTTGTATCCCAGTCTTCAATACAATTGGTTTCCCAAGAAGGCATTCGGTTTTTCTGCAAATATTTAGGAACAAAATGTGCCACAATTCCGGAAAGTCTTCCAAATCTAATTCCGTATTTTTCAGTCAAAATTGGACTTCCCTGCAAAAAAATCATTTTTCCATCAACAAAATCAGCATTTCCGGTTTCATTAATATAATGCAGAATCGCATTTCGGGCAGCATTTATGTGCGTTGGCATTGATTCTTTGGTTAACGGAATATATTTTGCTCCGGATGTTGTTCCTGATGTTTTGGCAAAATAAAGCGGTTTCCCTTTCCAGAGAATATCTTTTTCTCCTGTTCTAACTTTGTCGATGTAGGTTTTTAAGTCTTCGTAATCTCGAACGGGAACATTTTTTGTGAAATCTTCGTATGTTTTTATTTTGTCAAAATGATGATCAACGCCAAATGCTGTGTTTTTTGCATTTTTGATTAAACTCTCAAATACTGCCAATTGAGTTTCAACAGGTTTATTGGACCAAGCCAGTGTTTGATGATATATTTTACCGGCAAATAATTTTGCTGCTATTGATTTAATTGACATTTTATGGTGGTTATTTTTTGGCTTTTTTATTTTTACTTCCCGTTTTCTTAGTTGGATGCTCTATGGTATCTACTTCTTCCCGCAATTTAATTTCTTCTTCAGAAGCTCTCATATCAAGATGTGGGGTTTCTTCGGTTTCGGATAAAATGGAGTCTTTATTAAATTTTGCGTATTCTAATTCGCCTCTTAATACTTTTTGAATTCCATTTATATACGCTTCATTTTTCTTTAAAGCTACAGCTAATGAATCTGATTTTATGGCCAATTGTGTGGCATTCTTTTTTAATTGTGTGGAAGAATATCCCGGAATAAATTCCCGCAATGGTGTAAAGGCAATAATAAAAGTGGTTACTAATATTAAGAATATTCCGCCCAATGAAAAAACAACAAAGACGTTCATTAGGGTTAATTTAAATGAAAATATCTCCTCAAAGGTATCTTCATTTAAAATTACCAATCTGTTTTTGGTGTATAATTTTTTTCTTAAATTCCGTTTTTTCCTTGCCATTGTTGTTGGATATACTCGCAAATATAATAATTAATCGTCTTTGTTAATAACGGACAAAAATGGAATGGCGTATTAATTTAATGATTTTATAAAATATTTAACGCTCTTAAAAAATAAATTTTTAATCCAAAAGCACTTGTTCTTCGTATATTCTATATAACTTTGCATCAAAATTAAGAATTAATTTGCTTCGGCATTAAATATACAACCATGGGAAGATTAGGTCTTACAGAAATCCTTGTTATAGTAGGTATTGTGATATTACTTTTTGGAGGTAAAAAAATTCCAGAATTAATGAAAGGTTTAGGAAGCGGAATTAAGGAATTTAAAAACGCTGCTAAAGACGATCAACCTGGTCCTGCTGTAAAAAAAGAAGAGGAAGAAATTAAATAATATCCTTCAACTTATTAAAAATCCCAAACAACAATTGTAAGATTGTTGTTTGGGATTTTTTTTATGTCCAAATTTTACTTTGAATACACTTTTGATGTCTACCTTTTCTTAGAAAAAAACCGGAACAACTCTAAAAAGTAAATATTATTGTACGTTTTAACAAAAATTTATAATTTTTCTAGTTTCTGAGCTTGTTTTCAGTACATTCAATTAAATTTTTATTAAAAAGCTTTGAATATGACAGATTTAACTCGCAGAAATTTTATTAAAAATGTTGGATTTGTAGGTGCCACAACGCTCTTTTGTGGATCTCTTTTGGGTCAAAATGCTTTTACCGGTTTTTCAGATTCGGATAAGGAAGAAAAAAATATTCTATCGAAATTTTCTAAATCAAGTATTTCGAATGCTTTTCTTTTAGATAAAGCTCTTTCGGACTGTTATAATAAAGCAATTGTAAATTGGCAAAAAACAGGTTATCAGTCTTCCGACAATTTCTGTTATAGTTCTGATGAGAATCGTCTAAAAATGTTTCCAATACATCTTCATGTTGATGGCGCCGGAAAGTTAGATGACGTTTTGTTGTGTTTTGGAAAAAATGCTAATGGAGAATGGAAATCATTAAAATCATTATCAGGATTTGATTTAGAAGCAATAACTGTAGCGATGGAAGAATTACAAATGCATAACAGCAATGTAAATTTATCACACTATTTGTTTCCTGCAGCTTCTACACAATTGGAACCGTATGGTTTTATGACTCAAAAAGGCAGCGTTTACCTAAAAACAATACTGTCTCCTGAAAATACGGCAACAAAAATTATTATAAAAGAAGGAAATACTGTTGTATATCAAAAGGAAATAATTTCTAAACATAGTTTAGTTGTTAATTCTGTTTTAGTTTAACTAACCAACTTCAAAAAACAAACATATAAAATAGTTTCATTATGGCAGAACCATTTTTAGCTGAAACCCGAATTATGTCTTTCAACTTTGCACCAAAAGGCTGGGCAATGTGCAATGGACAATTTTTACCTATAAACCAAAACCAGGCTTTATTTTCATTATTGGGAACTACTTTTGGCGGTAATGGACAAACTACTTTTGGTTTGCCGGATTTACGCGGAAGAATTCCCATACATGGTGGAAATGGTCATAATCTTGGTGAAAAAGGTGGTGAACAGGCCCATACAATAAGTATAGCTGAATTACCAACTCATACTCATGGATTAAAAGTTATTAATCAGGCTGTAACTACAAACATTCCTTCAAATTCAACTGTATTAGCAAATACAGCTCCTAACCAAGTGTATAATAACACTGGTAAAAACTTTACGGCAATGAATTCCGGATCAATTACAAACATTGGCGGTAGTCAGGCACATTTAAATATGCAGCCTTTTTTAACATTGAATTTTTGTATTGCTCTAATAGGATATTTTCCTTCACCTACTTAATAATTTATAAAAAACTACAATTATGGCACAACCGTACGTTGGTGAAATCAGAATGTTTGCCGGAAATTTTGCTCCTGCAGGATGGGCATTTTGCGAAGGACAATTACTGCCGATTTCAGAGAATGAAACATTATTCAACTTAATTGGAACTACTTATGGCGGTGATGCAGAAAGCACTTTTGGGCTGCCTGATATGCGCGGTCGTGTTCCTTTACATAATGGCAATGGCTTTATATTGGCTGAAAACGGCGGTGTTGAAGAAGTGAATTTAACAGTTAACCAGATTCCCAGTCATTCGCATCCTTTAACAGCAACAACAGATATTGCCAATACCGGTAATCCTGCCGATGCTGTTCTAAGTACCACTGCAACAGGAAGTAAAATATATTCTCTAAGTGCTCCAACTGTAGCATTAAATAATACTGCAATTGTACCAGATGGCGGCAGTCAGCCTCATACCAATTTTCAACCTTATTTATGTATAAATTTTATAATATCCTTATTTGGGATATTTCCATCACCAACATAAAATTAAATACAGTGTTCTTAAAAATTTTAATAAGAAATTAAATAAAATATTATGGATCCATTTGTGGCCGAAATACGCATATTTTCATTCAACTTTGCTCCTAAGGGCTGGGCATTTTGTGATGGACAAATTTTACCTTTATCTCAAAACACCGCTCTTTTTTCCTTATTAGGTACAAATTATGGTGGCAATGGAAAATCAACTTTTGCTTTACCTGATTTGCAGGGAAGAACACCAATGCATCCAGGTCAGGGACCAGGATTGTCATTGCATGATTTAGGTGAAACAGGCGGTTCTGATACTGTAACTTTACTGGAATCAGAAATACCTTCTCATACTCATACACTAATGGCTGCGAGCTTAAATTCGCAATCTACTACTCCAACAAACAATAGTTTAGGCCGAGGCAATCCTGTAAAAATTTATTCTACAGATCTTCCGGGAGCGGAAGCACTTATGGATGTTAATTCGCTCGCTCCTACAGGAGGTGGTCAGCCTCATAACAATATGATGCCTTATTTGACTATGTCTTTTTGTATTGCTCTTCAGGGAATTTTTCCTCCAAGAAGTTAATAAATAATTGCTTTGAATTTAGATATACAAAATATTACGCTTCGTGATATACACGAAAGCGATTTGCCTGTTCTGTGCAAAATATACGGCAGTACACGTACCGAAGAATTAGAAAAAGGAACAGACTGGAGCGATGAACAAAAGAATATTTTTATTGAACATCAGTTTTCGGCTCAGCATGAATATTATCAAAAAAATTATATAGGCGCTAAGTTTTATATCGTTGAAAAAGATAATACCACTGTTGGAAGATTATATGTTGATTTCTTTTTTGAAAAAAAGGGAATCCGAATTATTGATATTACGCTATTGCCAGATTGGCGTGGAAAAAATATTGGCAGTTCAATTTTAAAAGAAATACTGGAAAAAGCAGCAAAAACAAATATGAATGTTACTATTCATGTTGAAAGTTTTAATCCTGCTATGGAATTATATAAAAGATTAGGATTTACGAAAATTAGCGAGACAAATGGTGTTTATCATCTCATGGAATGGAGTCCGCAAAGAAATTAACGACAAAATATAATGTATGGATATAGCTTTACTTACTTTAAATGATTTTAGCGCATTCTTAAACAAAGCATTCACGATTAAAATATCGGATGAAATTCAACTTGATGCGGAGTTAATTGAACTAACAAAGCTGAATAATTATTCTCCTTTGGAAAGGAGTCCTTTTTCAATAGTTTTTCGTACTGAACAAAAAAACGAGTATTACCAACAAGGTATTTTTACAATTATTCATCCTCAAAAAGGCAATTTAGATTTGTTTCTTTCTCCATTAGGTTTTGACAGTGTGGGCATGAAATACGAAGCTATATTTTCTTAATAATGCTAACTCATTAAAGTAAAAAAAATGAAAAAAAACAAACTCTTAATTGTTATAATCTTAATGGGATTCCTAACATTCGGAATGTCATATAATAATGTTATTAAGGAAAATGTTGTTACGCCATTTATAAAACAGGTAGCAGAAGTTGAGAAACAAATTGTTGCTAAGATAAATCCTAACAAGAATAATCAGGCTCCGGTAAAAAAAGAAGCAAGTGTTAACGCTGCAGCTGTAGCAGCAACTATTAGTGTTACTAATGCTGTTGCTGTAAACGGAGGAGGAAATGCAAAACCGGGTTCACAACTTGATTTTACTATTACTATCAATAATACGGGAACTGATGCTACGGGAACTACTTTTCAGGATATTTTAGATTCTAATCTAACTTTGGTACCGGGTTCTCTTAAAGCTACTCCAGTTGCGGTAAATGATGCTTATAATTGTATCGGAAATGTTGGAATAACATTAAACACAGCCCAGGGTATATTGGCAAATGATGTTAGCCCTGACGGAACTGCATTGACTGCCGCTATTTTAGCAAAT